>NZ_JBIGLU010000072.1:0-9021 GCF_043658375.1 Pseudomonas sp. PsB
AAGACGGGAAGTTTCGGCCCCTACGGATGCCCGGAAAACCTTAGCGTACGATTTTTTCCGAATTCTGCGAGCCCCCCATCTTTGCCGAGGAGCTGGCCGAGTGGTCTGCGCGTTACCCCGATCGCCTGCAGCTGCGCATCTGGCTCGATGCCGAGCAGGGTGTGCCGAGCGGCCCGGCGATTGCCACGAAGATCGCTGACTGGTCAGCCGCCGACGCCTTCATCTGCGGGCCGCAACCGTTCATGGATGCCGCGGGTGCCGCGCTGGGCGAGCGGGGTGTGGATGCGGCGCGTATCCATCTGGAACGCTTTGCCGCCGCAGCGCCGACGGCCGCACCGGGCGGGCGCCGCAGCCGCCTGCGGGTCGCGCTCGACGGTCGCCGTCACGAGCTGGACGTGCCGCGCGGCGAGGTGCTGCTGGAGGCCATGGAACAGGCTGGCCTGCAACCGCCGAGCGCGTGCCGCTCGGGTGTCTGCGCCGCCTGCAAGTGCCGGGTGGTGGAGGGCAGCGTGAGCATGCGCAGCAACCAGGTGCTGAGCGAAAGCGAGGTGCGTCAGGGCTGGGCGCTGGCCTGCCAAGCCGAACCGCGCAGCGCCGAACTGCAAGTCGAATACTGACGTGTGGGAAAGGCCGCTGGCCGTTATCCACCCTGCGCATCGGGTGATCGACGGGGCGTAGGGTGGATAACGGCGCAGCCTTATCCGGCAGTACCTGTGCCTCTGGCCGGTGGAAAAAGCGATTGGCCATTCTTCAGCTGATGCGGATCGTGCCGCGGCGAATTCAGCGCTGCGCCACCGGCAGGTCATGCTTGCGCCAGGCGGCCCAGGAACCGGGCACGTTGGCGACCCGGTTGAAGCCGTGGCGCTTGAGCAGGCTCGCGGCAATCGAGGCGCGATAGCCGCTGCCGCAATAGACCGCGACGATGCCGTCCCGGTCCAGCTGCTCGAGATGCTGCGGCAGGTGCGCGACGAAGGCATGCCGCGCGCCGGGCACGCGGCCCTGCGCAACCTCCTCGGGGGAGCGCACGTCGAGTACCTGGACCTCGGGGTCGCCGCGCCGGCGGTCGAGTTCGTGCACCGTCCACTGCATGACGCACGCCAGCGGCAGGCCGGCGTTCTGCCAGTCGGTCATGCCGTTGCGCAGGTAGCCGGCGACCTGGTCGAGGCCGATGCGATAGAGCTGCAGCGTCGCCTGGTGGACCTCCACACTGTCCTCGCCGATCAGGTAGATCGGTCGCTGGTCGTCGAGCATCCAGCCGGCCCAGCTGGCGAACTCGTCGCGCAGCGCGATGTTCAGCGCACCCGGCACATGGCCGCCGCCGAAGGCGAGGATCGAGCGCACATCCACCAGCTGCACGGCATCGTGATCGGCGGTGCGCTGGCGGAACTCCTCCGGCGCCAACGGCGGTGGCAGCGCCGGGCCATGCAGGCGTTCGAGCGGGCGCGCGTTGAGCTGCTTGAGCCGCGCATAGTGGCGCGGCGGCTCGGGCATGCCGTCGAGCAGCCAGTCGACAAACTCCTGCTCGGTGCGGCGCTGGTTCAGCGCCGGGTTGAACAGCAATTCGTTGCCGAGGGTGGAGTGGCGACGGTCACCGATGGATTTGCCGCAGGCCGAGCCGGCGCCGTGGCAGGGGTAGATCTCGATGCGTTCGCCGAGCGGCAGGTAGCGGGTGAACAGCGTGGCGTAGAGCTGCGCTGCCAGCTGCTTGGTGCTGTCCTCGCCGAGCAGGTCGGGGCGGCCGACGTCGAGGTTGAACAGCGTATCGCCGGTGAACAGCGCGAAGGGCGCTTCGCCCTGCTGGCTGTCACGTAGCAGCAGCGAGATGTGCTCGGGGGTGTGGCCTGGCGAGTGCAGCACTTCCAGGCTGACCTGACCCAGTTCCAGCACCTCGCCGTCGTCCACCTGACGCAGCCCGAAGGCGTAGTCCGCCGATGATCTCGGCGCCGCAGCGTTCGGCCAGCGCCTGGGCGCCGGAAACGAAGTCGGCGTGGATGTGCGTCTCGATGGCATAGGCGATGCGCAGGCCCTTGTCGCGCGCCAGGTCGAGGTAGACCTCGACGTCGCGCCGCGGATCGATCACCGCGGCGACGGCGGCCTTGCTGTCGCCCACCAGATAGGAAATCTGCGCCAGACCTTCGGTGTAGATCGACTCGAATACCAGCATGCGTGTGCCTCCGTAATCCGTGAGGGTTACGGATGTGAGCGCCGGTTGGCCGCCGGCGTTCAATCGCAGCGGGTCACTTGCGGACCAGCAGCACCCCGGATTCCATGTGGTGGGTGTAGGGGAACTGGTCGAACAGCGCGCAGCGTTCGATGCGGTGGGTGTCGGCCAGCTGGGCGATGTTCTGCGCCAGGGTTTCCGGGTTGCAGGAGATGTAGAGGATGCGCTCGAAGCGACGGGTCAGTTCGCAGGTGTCCGGGTCCATGCCGGCGCGCGGTGGGTCGACGAAGACGCTGCCGAAATCGTAGCGCTTCAGGTCGATATCGGCGAGGCGGCGGAACGGCCGCACCTCGTTCAGCGCCTGGGTCAGCTCCTCGGCGGAGAGGCGCACCAGCTCGATGTTGTCGATGCCGTTGTCAGCGATATTGGCCAGCGCCGCGTTGACCGAGGTCTTGCTGATCTCGGTGGCCAGCACGCGACGCACGCGGGTGGCCAGCGGCAGAGTGAAGTTGCCGTTGCCGCAGTACAGCTCCAGCAGGTCGTCGAATGGTGGTTTCGTCGGGGATGCGCTCCAGGTTCAGCCCGGCAAACTGGCGCAGGATCGTGGTTTCGTACAGCGCTTCCTCCATCGCTGGATCGCTGTAGCCGAACCAGTTCTGCAGCAGATGCACACGCAGCATCGCCATCAACGGGTAGGCCGGACGGCCACCTTCACCCTTCGGATAATGTGGCTCGATCAAAGCAATCAAGCCCTTCCACGGCACCACCCGATCCATCTCGATCAGGAACAACTCCTTGCGGGTTTGCTTGCGCTTGCCAGCGTACTCGGCGTCGGCGAAGGTCATCTGCTTCATCGGGAAACTCGGTGGGTGGGGTCGCGGTATTTTGCCAAATCAGAAAGTCTTTTTCAGAGTTTCCCTAGGCTGACAAGCCAAGCGCTGGATCGCAACCATCCATCACCTTATCCAGCTAGATCTGCCTCCTCCAATAAGTGCCGCACAAATCCCGGCGGGTGCAGATTTCCGGGAGGTTTGCGCCAGATCAGTTGGAGACGCTTTTCAAGCCCCGGGATGGGAAGAGCTACCAGCGCGCCACTGCGAACTTCGTCTTGTACTGCGGAAGCCATCACCAACGACACGCCGAGTCCCGCCCTCACTGCTTGTTTGACTGCCTCGGTGCTGCCTAGCTGCATACCGCTGCGAGGCACGCCCAGTTCGCCAAAGTATTCGGTCAGAAGCCGTCCGGTACCGCTACCCGGTTCACCTCCCAGCATCGGCAGGTCCACCAGACGATCACGTTCTATGCACCCTGCTTCAGCCAGCGCATGGTCGGGGCTGACGATAAGCACCAGCGGCTCGACCCGCCAGAGGCGGTGTTCGAAGTCGGGGTGAGGTAGCCACCATTCCATGATCGCGGCGTCGAGCTGGCCCGCCAGTAGCTGGTCGGCCACATCCGGGTTGGCGGCGATGCGCAGATCCACCTCGCCCCTCTCATTTGCGGTCGTCAGATAGTTGCGCACGAATGGCTGGAGAAGGTAGGTGCCGATGTTGGAGCTGGCCCCGACGCGCTCACGATTGCCATGCAGGGCTTCTAGCGCCCGGGCGTGCATGTCGAGCAAGGCGGTCGCATGCGGCATGAAGGCCAGCGCCCGTGTGGTAGGCTGGCAGCCGCTACGACTGCGCTGCACCAGCGTTACGCCGACCTGCTCTTCAAGCTTCTGCAAGTGCTGCGACACCGTCGGCTGGGCCAGCCCCAACGCCCTCGCCGCGCTCTGAAAACTGCCTGTTTGAACGATCGCTACCAGGCTCTTCAGCCAGACCGGATTCAACATGCGGCAGGCTCGGCCTTGGGCAGACGGTTCGCAGCGTTGATTGGGCGCGCACCTGCCAATACCTGGATGATGTTCTGCGCTGCACAACGTTCAATCTCCAGGCGCACCGCGCGCACTGCCGACCCTATGTGCGGAGTGAACAGCGTATTCGGATGCGCGAGCAGCGCAGGATCGATCAGCCGCGGCCGGTCCGCGCGAGCCCAGTCTTCCATTTCGAATACATCCGCCGCATACCCGCCGAGCTGGCCTCGCTCAAGCGCCGCGAGCACGGCGGCTTCATCCACTACCGAACCACGACAGGGGTTTACAAGCAGAGCGCCCGGCCGTACGAGGGCAAGCAGCTCGGCGTTGACCAGATGCTGGGTATCGGCATTCAAGGGAAGCGCCAGCAGGATGAAGTCCGAGCTGGCGAAGAGTTCGCTGCACGCCACCTGGCGCAGGCCGAGCCGTTGCTCGGTTTGTGTATCCAGAGCCTTCGCCTCGTGGTACTGCAGGGTCGCGCCCCATCCCTGCAAGCGATCAGCCATGGCCAGTCCGATGGCGCCCATGCCAAGGATGCCGACCGTAGCGTTATCCAGCCCCGTGCCGTAGAACTGTGGTTGCCAGCCCTGGAACTCGCCAGAGCGGACGAACGCATCTGCTGCCCGCAGATGCCGCCCCAGCCCCACCGCCAGTCCGATCGCCAGCTCGGCAGTCGGGACGGTCAACAGATCAGGCACGAAGGTCAGCCAGACCCCGCGGGCAGTACAGGCGTCCACATCGAAATTGTCGAAGCCCTTGAGCGCGCAGCCGACTACACGCAGCTCAGGGCAGGCTTGAAGAAAGTCTGCATCGACCCGATCGGGCATGAACACCATCATCGCCTGAGCATCGCGGCAGCGGCGCAGAATTTCCTCGCGCGTCAGCGTGCTGTCGGTCTGGTTGGTCATCAGCTCGCAATGTGGCGCCAGCAGTTGCAGGATCTCATCGTGTACTCGGTGAGTTATAACGAGTTTCGGCAGCATGGTTTGTCCTATTTGAAATGTTTGCGCAGCACGCCACTGAAGGCGTCTACTAGCGTGACCATGGCCAGGATGACCAGCAGGATTGCTGCAACCTCCTGGTACTGCATGATGCGCAGCGAGCCCATGAGTTCGAAGCCGATACCGCCGGCGCCAACCATGCCCATCACGGTGGAGGCGCGAAAGTTGTATTCCCAGCGGTAGATCGCCACGTCGGCGAACTGCGGCGTCACCTGTGGCAAAACCGCGTGCAGCAGCACTTGCATCGGCGTAGCCCCCGCCGCCCGAGCGGCTTCCACCGGCGCTTCGTCGACGTGCTCGATGGCCTCGGCGAAGAACTTGCCGACCATGCCGACCGAATGCAGACCCAGGGCAAGCACGCCCGGCAAGGCGCCGAACCCTACGGCTGCAACGAAGATGATGCCCATGATCAGCTCCGGCACCGACCGCAGGGCATTGAGCAGCACCCGGGCAACACCGAACACAAGGGGGTGCGGCGCCGTATTGCGCGCTGCAACGAAGGCCACCACCAGCGAGAACACCACTGCGATGGCCGTACCGGCGATGCTCATCGCCAAGGTGTCGATCAAGGGGCGAATCCAGCTTCGATAGCCCGAAAAGTCTGGCGGCATGGCCTCGCCTGCCAGGGTCGCGATGGAGGGCAGCCCGTTCAGCAGCGTGGTGGCATCGAGCAGCCCCACGTACCAGCAGGCCAACAGCACCACTCCGAATACAATCGCCACCTGCCCCAGCTGGCGCCACCAACCGAGGCCAAAGCCTCGAAGGATGTGCTCGCGTTGCTCTGCAGGCAGCGCCTGCACGTCGTAATGAGAAGACATATCGGTGCTCACATCGTGGCGAAGTCGAGGCCGAGCAGCGATCCCATGTTGCGGATCACATCGTAGTCGGCGTCGGTGATTGGCGCGAAGGCCTCGGCCTTGAAGTTGCGCAGCACTTCGGGATCGTCGATACCGACGAATACATCCCGCACCTTGGTTTTCAGCTCGGGGCTCAGGTTCGAGCGCATCGCCCAGGGGTACTGGGGGTATTCGCCGCTGTAACCAAGTACTTTCACCTTGCTCGGATCGATCAGGCCACGTTCGGCTGCGTGATTGAAAATTACCTCCGACAGCCCACCCGCATCGGCGTTGCCGTTCGCCACGTTGACGGCAACGGCGTCATGCGTGCCCACAAAATGTTGTTCGTAGTCCTGCCCACCCGTCAAATCGGCCGTCTCAAGAAGCACGGTTTTGGGAATCAAATGGCTGGACGTCGATGCCCGGTCACCATAGGCCATTCTCTTGCCCTTAAGGTCGGCATACTCATTCACGCCTGACGCCACATTGGCGATAATCACCGAGCGATAGGTCGGCTTGCCGTCGATGACCATGGCAGCGAAGGGCTCGATGTCGCTTTTGCTTTTGGCCATGACGTAGGACAGCGGACCGAAATACGCCAGGTCGATACGGCCAAAGCGCAGCGCCTCAATCATCGAGGAATAGTCGGTGGTTACGATCAGCTGCACCTTCTTGTCCAGATGCTCTTCCAGATAATCCTTCAGCGGCTGGTTACGCTTGATCAGCTCGGAGGCGTTTTCGTCCGGCAGCAGGGCAACCTTTAGCACATCCGGATCGGCATCGGCCGCTAGGGCGGACAAACTTGAAACAGCGGACAGCAAGCAAGTCAATAAGAGCGCGGATAAGCGTTTCATCGGGACATCTCCTGTGAAGGTTCGAGCATGACAGGTGGTTCAGCCGGAGCATTCGCTGGCTGAGTCGTAGAGCGGCCTGCATAGATGCGCTCAAGCTGCGCATCGGTGAGTTCCGAGGGCGCGGCATCGAAAACGATCTGAGAATCGGCCAGCCCGACGACGCGATCGGCGAAGCGGCGGGCATATTCGAGTTGATGCAGCGAAACGATGGCGGTGATGCCGTCTTCCTTGCAGATGTCGCGCAGCAATCCGAGAACACGGACCGAAGTGGCCGGGTCGAGACTGGCTACCGGCTCATCGGCCAGAATGATCGCCGGCTGTTGCGCTAGCGCACGCGCGATGCCTACCCGCTGCTGCTGGCCACCGGACAGTTTGTCCACCCGGCTTAGCGCCTTGTCTGCCAGACCGACCCGAGCGAGGCAACTGAGCGCAATCTCCTGATCGGCACGCGGCAGAGGAAACAGCGAGCGGAGCGTGTTGTGAAAGGCCAGCCGACCGGTCAGCACATTAGCCAGTGCGCTTTGACGTTCGATTAGCTGGTGGTGCTGAAAGATCATGGCGGTACGCCGACGATGCTGACGCAAGGCCGAGCCGCTGCCGAGTTCACCGAGTTCGCTGGTGACACTGCCGCCAGTGGGCGTGACGAGTCGATTGAGACTACGGAGCAAGGTCGACTTGCCTGCGCCCGAGAGACCAAGCAGCACGGTGAACTCACCACGCCGAAATGCAATCGAGGTATCGCGTAGGGCTGTCACGCCGCCTGGATAGACGACGCTCAACCGGTCGACCCGCAGCACGGCGTCCTGTATCGGATGGGGCGTCATTTGTTCACCTTTCGCAATATTGCTGGCCGCACAATTGCGGTTCGCGATGCAAAGGGTAGAAATTCCTTGTTACCGCACTGCTTCTAAAGAATGACATTTCGATGAATACTTCGAATCTGCCGTAGCGGGGCGGCAAGCGAAGCCGTGGAAGAACGGGCGCAACGTAGCGTCTTTCTTCACGCGGGATACAGGAGGCTTTGATTGATACTGCTGCGGATTCGCTACAGTAACGTTGGGCCAGAACGTAATGCCATCCAAGCAAGAGAGCGCACACTAGGGAAACTCTGAAGAAGACTTCCAGATTTTGGCAAAATACCCGGATTCCACCCACCGAGTTTCCCGATGAAGCAGATGACCTTCGCCGACGCCGAGTACGCCGCGTCGGATTGGTTCTGCAGCTTCTAATCAAGCTTCGCCAGGACAAGCCATGGCGACGACATTGATCGAGGAGCTGGCCATTTGGGATGTAGAGATTGAGCAGCTGACCTCGGCCGGCGACATAGCATTCCGCTATGGCGCGCTCCGTGCGCATCTCGACACCCTCTATCGCCTTGATCTCATTGACGACGCGGAGCGCCGGGAAAGACAGGAGCTGGCCGACGCCGCTTATGCTTATGCAATCGATACGGCGCTGAGCCCTGGATCCGGAGACCGAATGCTCTAGAAATTTGAGTGCCGGGCGCGTTACTGTATATGCGTACAGTTACAGTGAAGTGCCGTTTATGCGTCTCCGAAGGTGTACCGACGTCGAAACAAACATTCTGGTAAGCGTCCTTTCCGGAACGGTCCAGGGAGGCTTCCCAAGCCCTGCTGCGGACTACTACGAACCACCGATATCGCTCGACGTGCTGCTGAACCTCCGAGCCCCTCATATCTGGTTGGCCGAGACCGAAGGCGACAGCATGTCCGGTATTGGCATCTACCACGGCACATTGCTCGTGATCGACCGGTCACTCGACGCAGAGGTGGGCGACATCGTCGTCGTTTATGTGAACAACCAGCCGATCGTTAAGCGATTAGATCTGGTCAACGGCTGCAAGGTCTTGTCTTCGGAGAATCCCCTGTACCCCCCTATCACTGTCGGTGAGTTCGAAGAGGTCGACACCTTCGGCATCGTCATCTGGAGTTTCAACCGTCATGGTCGACGTAGCCGGTAAACCCCGCCCCTCCTTTGCGCTTATCGACTGTAATAACTGCTTTGCCTCGGTGGAGGTGCTTTTCCGGCCAGAGCTTAGGGGACGGCCTGTCGTCGTTTTATCCAATAACGATCTGAGGGGTGGGAATCGTTAGTAAATCCTGTAGAGTCCGCGCCACCTTCTGAACCCCTCTGGAACAGCAGTTTCCAGGCTTCATAAGGCAATCCATTGGAAGTGTTTTAGGGCAGCGGCATGAGGCTGGTATTCGCAACAAAAGACCTAGGGAAGGTCTGAAAAAGACTTCCCGAATCTGGTGAAATACGCCGATCCCGCCAGCCGAGTTTTTCCATGAAGCAG
>NZ_JBIGLU010000073.1:0-5730 GCF_043658375.1 Pseudomonas sp. PsB
TGGTTGCGGGAGCCGGATTTGAACCGACGACCTTCGGGTTATGAGCCCGACGAGCTACCAGGCTGCTCCATCCCGCGCCTGTGAGATCGAATTCTACGGATTTACCCGTGGGTGTCAAGCTTTTTTCTGAAAAAACCTTTCCTGTTCAAACTCTTAGCGTTTGAATATGGCGCGCAGCTCAGGCGCGACGGGGCTTTCAGGCCGATTATCGACCAATGCCGCGCACAGGCTGCATGCCCAGAAGGCACATGCGATACTATCTGTATGAATTTACAGTGCTGACGGTCATCCATGTCCTTGCGCAAGATCATCCACGTCGACTGCGATTGCTTTTATGCCGCGATCGAAATGCGTGACGACCCGCGCCTGGCCGGGCGGCCCATGGCGGTGGGGGGCTCGGCCGACCACCGTGGGGTGATCGCCACCTGCAACTATGAAGCGCGTGCCTACGGCGTGCGTTCGGCCATGTCGTCGCGGCACGCCCTGAAGCTGTGCCCGGACCTGCTGATCGTCAAGCCGCGCTTCGAGGCCTACCGTGAGGCCTCGCGGGAAATCCACACGATCTTCCGCGACTACACCGAGTTGATCGAGCCACTGTCGCTGGACGAGGCCTACCTGGATGTGAGCGACAGCCAGTGGTATTCGGGCAGCGCCACGCGCATTGCCGAGGATATCCGCCGGCGCGTCGCCCGCACCCTGCATATCACTGTCTCGGCCGGTGTGGCGCCGAACAAGTTCCTGGCCAAGATCGCCAGTGACTGGCGCAAGCCCAATGGCCTGTTCGTGATTACCCCGGGCGAAGTGGAGGCATTCGTCGCCGCCCTGCCGGTGGCCAGGCTGCACGGGGTGGGCAAGGTAACGGCAGACAAGCTGGCGCGGTTGGGTATCGAAACCTGCCTGGAATTGCGCGAATGGTCGCGCCTGGCGCTGGTGCGCGAGTTCGGCAGCTTTGGCGAGCGTTTGTGGGGGCTGGCGCGGGGTATCGATGAACGTGCGGTGCACAATGACAGTCGCCGGCAGTCGGTCAGCGTGGAAAACACCTACGACACCGATCTGCCGGACTTGGCCAGTTGCCTGGCACGGCTGCCCGAGCTGCTGGAAAGCCTGAACGAGCGTATCGCCCGCATGGACAGCAGTTACCGGCCGGAAAAACCCTTCGTCAAGGTCAAGTTCCATGACTTCAGCCAGACCACCATGGAGCAGGCGGGGGCGGGCAGGGACCTGGAGAGTTATCGACAATTGCTGGGGCAGGCGTTTGCCCGTGGTGGCAAGCCGGTGCGCTTGCTGGGGGTAGGCGTGAGGTTGCGCGACTTGCGCGGGGCGCATGAGCAGCTGGAGCTGTTCCCGCCTCAATAAATGGCCCGCCAATTTAACGCGGTCCCTGTAGGAGCGGCCTTGTGTCGCGATGGGCTGCGAAGCAGCCCCGGCAATTCATGCATCAAGGCTGAAATCATGGGGCGGCTTCGCAGCCCATCGCGACACAAGGCCGCTCCTACAAGGTATTGCGTGATGCGGGTTATTGCGCGCCCGGGTCGGCCACCAACCGGCCAGTGGCCTTGGTCAGCGACTGCAGAAACTCCTGCTGCAACTCCGGGTCGTTGCGGGTCAGTTCGATCAGGCTCTGTTCCATTTCACTGGCTTCCTCTTCCAGGCCCAGTTCGGACAAGCGCTTGACCCGGTGTACCCATTGGCCGACATCGTCATCTTCGAGGTCATCGAAGATCAGTTCATGGGCTTCGAGCAGCTTGTTGCGCAGGGTGGCGCTGACCAGCAGGCTGGCATCGCCACGTACCGCGTTGTCCTCGTCCAGCACCTGCAGGTGCAGGGTGCCGATGTGGTTGAGGTTCTGCTCGGAGAACGGGCTGTCGAGCAGGTTCAGGCGCAGCACGCCGTTCCTGTCGGTGGTCAGCTCGTGGGTCATCTTGCCGGCCTTGACCTCGACCAGGCGCTCGCTCCAGGGCACGCTGGTAGATTCCTCGCGCTTGCCTTTCTGCACTTCGCTGATCCCGGCCAGGTTCTGCTGGGCACGGCCGTTGGACGGCACGTTCATGAACGGGTTGAGCCCGTCCACGCCATAGCTGAGCCAGTCGTGGGTGATGCTTTCCGGCAGGTTGCCCAGGGCGAAGACATTGACCACGTTGGCACCCACGCCTGCCACCACGGCCACCGCACCCAGCGGGATCTCGTAGATCTCCCGCCAGGGTTGGTAAGGCGTGTAGCGGTCATAGCTGCGGGTGACTTCGAACTCGGTGACTTCGAAGCGCTTCTGCTCATGCACGCGCACACGTCGTTGCGGAAGCTCCATCACCTTCGGCTCGCCGACATCGATCTGCAGGGTGTGCTCGAGCAGTTTGCGCTCGACGCGCTCCTCATGGTCGCTGCGCTGGGACATCTGGTTGGCGCAGCCGCTGACGAGCAGGGCGCCGCACAGTGCGGCGCCCCCCAGGGGAAAGGTACTTCGCTTGAACATGATCACTCGTGCATTGGTTATCAGCGGCGAACGCGGGCCTGCAGGAAGGTCAGCACTTCATCGAGCGGCAACGACTGGGCGTCCTGCTCGGTGCGGTGCTTGTACTCCAGGTTGCCTTCGGCCAGGCCGCGATCGCTGACGACGATGCGGTGCGGGATGCCGATCAGCTCCATGTCGGCAAACTTGATGCCTGGGCTGGTCTTCTTGTCACGGTCGTCCAGCAGCACTTCGTAGCCGGCAGCAGTCAGCTCGGCGTACAGCTTGTCGGTCGCCTCGCGAACTACCTCGGTTTCGTAGCGCAGCGGTACCAGGGCGATCTGGAACGGGGCCAGGGCGTCGTTCCAGATGATGCCCTTGTCGTCGTAGCTCTGCTCGATGGCAGCTGCCACCACGCGGGATACACCGATACCGTAGCAGCCCATGGACAGGGTTACCGGCTTGCCGTTCTCGCCCAGTACCTGGCACTTCAGCGCCTCGCTGTACTTGGTGCCGAGCTGGAAGATGTGGCCCACTTCGATGCCGCGCTTGATCACCAGGGTACCCTGGCCGTCCGGGCTCGGGTCGCCTTCGACCACGTTACGCAGGTCGGCGACCTGTGGAACCGGCAGGTCGCGCTCCCAGTTCACGCCGAAGTAGTGCTTGTCGTCGATGTTGGCGCCAATGCCGAAGTCGCTCATCAGGGCAACCGAACGGTCAATGACGATTTCCAGCGGCAGGTTCAGCGGGCCGAGCGAGCCGGCGCCGGCACCGATGGCCTCGCGCAGTTCGGCGTCGGTGGCCATGACCAGCGGGTCGGTAACCTGTTCCAGCTTGGCCGCCTTGATTTCGTTGAGCTCATGGTCGCCACGCACGATCAGTGCTACCAGCTTGCCTTCCTCCGCGCCCCGCACGATCAGGGTCTTGACGGTCTTTTCGATCGGCAGGCCGAAGTTTTCCACCAGCTGGGCGATGGTCTTGGCGTTCGGCGTGTCGACCAGGCGCAGCTCCTCGGTAGGGGCCGGGCGCACGGTTTCACGCGGGATGGCCTCGGCCTTCTCGATGTTGGCGGCGTAGTCGGAGCTGTCGCTGAAGATCACGTCGTCTTCGCCGGACTCGGCCAGTACGTGGAATTCGTGCGAGTAGCTGCCACCGATGGAGCCGGTGTCGGCCTGCACTGGGCGGAAGTCCAGGCCCAGGCGGGTGAACACGTTGCTGTACGCCTGGTGCATGCGGTCGTAGGTTTCCTGCAGGGAAGCCTGGTCGGCATGGAACGAGTAGGCGTCCTTCATGATGAACTCGCGGCCGCGCATCAGGCCGAAGCGCGGGCGGATCTCGTCACGGAACTTGGTCTGGATCTGGTACATGTTGAGCGGCAGCTGTTTATAGCTGGACAGCTCGTTGCGGGCCAGGTCGGTGATCACTTCTTCGTGGGTCGGGCCGACGCAGAAGTCGCGCTGGTGGCGGTCCTTCAGGCGCAGCAGCTCGGGGCCGTACTGTTCCCAGCGGCCGGATTCCTGCCACAGTTCGGCGGGCTGGATGCTGGGCATCAGCACTTCCAGGGCGCCGGCGGCGTTCATTTCCTCACGCACCACGGCCTCGACCTTGCGCATCACCCGCAAGCCCATCGGCAGCCAGGTGTACAGGCCGGAGGCCAGTTTGCGGATCATGCCGGCACGCAGCATGAGCTGATGGCTGATGACCACTGCGTCGGCAGGGGTTTCTTTCTGGGTGGCGAGCAAATATTGACTGGTGCGCATGGTGAGCCGTGTCGATTGCCTAAGACATTGAAATGACCCCGCATTGTACGGGGGCGAAACGAAGGCGTACAGGATGCCCCAGGGCGTGACGCTTGTCAGCCAAGAAAAAGCCCGGCGTGATTGCCGGGCTTTTTCAGGTGCGGGGCACTGCAAGCCAGGCTTACAGGATGCTCAGCGGGTACTCCACGATCAGGCGCAGTTCGTCGATCGATGGGGAATCGTAGTAGGTGCCATCGGAAGAACGGTAGGTGGCTTGACGCACGCGGAAGCTCAGGTCTTTCGCCGGGCCGCTCTGCAGCACGTACTTGATATCTACGTCGCGTTCCCATTCCTTGCCGTTGCTGGTGCCGGTGACGTTGGCATCGGTACCGCGTACATAACGGGTCATGAAGGTCAGGCCCGGGATGCCGTATTCGGCAAAGTTCAGGTCGTAGCGAGCCTGCCAGGATTTCTCGTCTTCGGCGTTGAAGTCGGAACGGGCCACGGAGTTGGCCAGGAAGATGGTGCCGCCACCGTCGATGCCATAACCATAGTCGCCGTCGCCGGTGACTTTCTGGTAGGCCAGGGTGAAGGTGTGAGCGCCGATGTTGTAGGCGCCCGACAGGCTGAATGCGCGGTTGTCCAGCTTGTCGCCATCGAATGCGCGGTACTCGGCCGAGCCTTCGCTCTTGGTGTCATAGATGTTGAAGTCGAACACCAGGCCCTGTTTGTCCGAGATCGGCAGTGCCCAGTTGACGTTGGCGTAGTATTTGCGCCAGTAGTCTTCAACCTTCGAGTAGTACAGGCTGGTGCTGAGGTTGTCGGTGAACGCGTAGGTACCACCTACCACGTTGGCTTCCTTCAGGCGGAAGCTGTCGCGGTTGGTCTGCTCCTGGGCGGTCAGGCTGGTGAAATGACCAGCGTGCAGGGTCAGGCCCTCGATCTCGTTGCTGGTGATCAGGGTGCCCTGGGCGATTTCCGGCAGCAGGCGGCTGTCGTCAGTGGCGAAGACCGGCAGAGCGGTGAACTGGTCACCCACTTTCAGTACGGTGTCGGAGATGCGGAATTTAACCGCGCCGCCGGCCTTGGAGTAGTCATCCTGCGAACGGCCGTCGGAGCCGGTCGGGAACAGGCCGGTGCCGGCGCGGCCCTTGCCGCTGTCCAGTTTCAGGCCGAGCATGCCGATGGCATCAACACCCACACCCACGGTGCCCTGGGTGAAGCCGGACTCGAAGGTGCCGAGGAAGCCCAGGCCGGTTTCTTCGCGACGGCTCTGGCCGCCTTCGTTGTTACGGAAGTCACGGCTGAAGTACAGCATGCGGGTCTTGACGTTCAGCTTGCTGTCTTCGATGAAACCTTTGGACTCGTCCTGGGAAGAGGCCAATGCCAACTGCGAGGTCCCTGCCGCAACGGCCAGGGCGATCATGCTCCACTTCATCACGCGCATCGTGATTTGCTCCTTTGGTTTTTAGGGAAGGTCTGAAAAAGACTTCCCGAATCTGGTGAAATACGCCGATCCCGCCAGCCGAGTTTTTCCATGAAGCA
>NZ_JBIGLU010000007.1:0-202684 GCF_043658375.1 Pseudomonas sp. PsB
CTACAGGCCCGATGCAGTGGCCTCAATGTAAACGGCACGCTGCGAGCTCACCACGATGTTGGCCAGAAGCAAAAAGCTTCCTCGAACAGGCCTGATACATAGATGCAACCGGGTTCCTATGTTCAAAAGCAGCTAGACAGTGTGGGCGAGTCCATACATAGGAGCGGCCTTGTGTCGCGAAAGGGCTGCAAGGCAGCCCCGTCGATTTATGCATCAGTGCTGAAATCCCGGGGCCGCCTTGCGGCCCTTTCGCGATACAAGGCCGCTCCTACAATGGCCGGTGCATGCACATAAGGCCAGTGTTGCCTGATCAACCTGGGATTTTCAGGCCCCGTTGCACGGCCGGCCGCTCGAGGAACGCCGCCAGCACCCGCTGCACTTCCTTGAACTGATCGAAGCCAACCAGGTCTCGGGCGTTGTAACGCTCAACCAGGTTACGCACCCACGGGAAGATCGCGATATCGGCAATGCTGTACTCGTCGACCATCCATTCCCGGCCTTTCAGATGGCGGTCCAGAACACCGAGCAGGCGCTTGGACTCGTTGACATAACGATCCCGCGGGCGCTTGTCCTCGTATTCCTTGCCAGCAAAGAAATGAAAGAACCCGACCTGGCCAAACATCGGCCCGATGCCACCCATCTGGAACATCAGCCACTGCAAGGTCTGGTAACGCTGGGCCGGGTCCTGGCTGAGCAACTGGCCGCTCTTCTCCGCCAGGTACTGCAGGATCGCCCCCGACTCGAACAGCGGCAGCGGCCGGCCGCCAGGGCCATTGGGGTCGAGGATGGCGGGGATCTTGTTGTTGGCGCTGAGCGAGATGAACTCGGGGCTCAGCTGGTCATCGTTGTCGAAGCTGACCTTGTGCGGCTCATAGGCCAGGCCGATCTCTTCGAGCATGATCGACACCTTGACGCCGTTGGGCGTCGGCAGCGAATACAGCTGCAGGCGCTCGGGGTGTCTGGCGGGCCACTTGCGGGTAATGGGGAAAGCACTGAGATCGGTCATGATCAACCTTGCCTGGGGAATGAACCTCTCACTCTAGAGACATCCCCGGCCGCTGACCATCACCGACCACTCATCAGCACCGGCGGCTCAGGCCTGGCCGTGGGCCTTGAGCTTGAGCTTTTCGGTATCGACGCGAACGAACACCGAGTCGGCAGTCACTGTCAGCACATCGTCGGCCCAGACTTCGCAGAGCACCCGGGTCTTGCGCCCTACTTCACCTTCCACACGCGCCTTGAGCAACAATTCGACGCCCATGGGCGTGGGCTTGAGGTAGTTCAGGCCAAGGCTGCCAGTGACACAGTCGATGCGCGGCAGGCTGCCCGCTTCGCGACCTTCGTTGCGGTAGTGGTAAGCCATTGCCGTCCAGTTGGAGTGGCAGTCGACCAGCATCGCCAGCAGCCCGCCGTAGACCAGGCCGGGCCAGCCGATGAAGGTGCTGTCGGGCGCGTGCCGGCACACCAGGTGGATGCCGTCGTCGTCCCAGTGGCTTTGCAGGTGCAGGCCGCTGGGGTGGGAGCAACCGCAGCCGTAGCAAGTGCCGTCGGGTGCGGCGAGGGCCTGGAGGGAAAGGGGGTGGTCGTTCATACGCTTCCTGTGCTTATTGATATGGGGGGGCGCGTAACGCCCCCACATTAAAGCAGAAACATCAGGCCGTCTGGGCAACCACCCTGGCGCGCCGCTGGGTCAGCGAAACCAGCAGGATGAACGCGGTCACCCCGGCGGTCATCAGCGTCTCGTAGCGGTAGGCATCGCTGAACAGCATGTAGCCCAGCACCATGACGATGGTGCCGATCACCAGCCAGGTCAGCCATGGGAACAGCCACATCTTCAGCTCCAGCGGCCGCCCTTCACGCTCGGCACGGGCCCGCATGCGCAGCTGCGACACGGCAATCACCAGGTACACCAGCAAGGCGATGGCGCCGGTGGTGGACAGCAGGAAGCCGAATACCTTGCCCGGGAACACATAGTTGACGAAGCACCCGGCAAAGCCGGCCAGGGTCGAGAAGATGACCGCCACGGTCGGTACGCCAGAGCCGGAGATACGCTTGGTAACGCTCAGCGCCTGGCCACGTGCACCCAGCGAATAGAGCATGCGCGACGCGGTGTACAGGCCCGAGTTCATGCAGCTGGTCACGGCCACCAGCACCACGATATCCACCAGCAGCTTGGCGCCCGGCACGTTCAGCACTTCCAGCACGCGCTGGAACGAACCCACTGCTTTCAGGCCCGGGTCGTTCCACGCCACCAGCGATACCACCAGGAAAATCGACGCCAGGTAGAAGATGGCGATGCGGTACACCACCAGGTTGGTAGCGCGGCGGATCTTGTCTTTCGGGTTGGCGGTTTCGTCAGCGGCAATGGTGACGATTTCGGCACCGAAGAACGAGAAGATGGTGATCAGCACGCCACCGAGCACGGTGCCGAAACCGTTGGGCATGAAGCCGCCGTTGTCCCACAACCGGCTGACCCCGGACACCTCGGCCAGCGGCCAGACGCCGAACACCGCCAGGCTGCAGACCACGATGAAGGCGATGATCGCCACCACCTTGACCAGCGCGAACCAGTACTCGAAGGCACCGAAGTTCTTCACGCTGATCAGGTTGGTACCCGACAGCACCAGCATGATCAGGAAGGCGAACAGCCACGACGGCACGCCAGGGAAGTAGGCATGCAGGATGTCGGCGCCGGCAATGGCCTCGACCGGAATGATCAGTACCCAGAACCACCAGTACAACCAGCCGATGGTAAAGCCCGCCCAAGGGCCGATGGCTTCGGAGGCATAGGTGGAAAACGAGCCGCTGTTGGGGTTGGCGATGGCCATTTCGCCCAGCATGCGCATCACCAGCAGGACCAGCAGGCCGGTCATGGCGTAGGAGATGAGGATGGCCGGGCCGGCGGTGGCGATGGCGTTGGAGGAACCGATGAACAGGCCGGCACCGATGATGCCGGCGATGGAGATCATGGATACCTGACGGGACGTCAGACCGTGCTGCAGGGAGCGCTGTTTGTTGTTGTGTAGCGAAGCCATGAAGAACCCTCGAATGGGTCGGCCGCAGCGGGGCGGCTGAAGACTGGAGCAGAATTCTTATAAATTTCTGATGTTCGTTGTTGTTGTTTTGCAGATGCCGGAAGCGGGTACTGACCTCCTCTTCGCACGACCGGTTGTAATCGTTGATCCAGGTCAGTATTAATCTATAGGCCGGGGTCAACAAACGACCTTTTCGAAACACATGATTCCGTTATGGAATGAACTCCTTCCTTTTTTGCTCGGTATTTGCCCGTCATGTCCAAACGCCTGATGCCTTCGACCACCGCCCTTCAGTGCTTCGAAGCGGCCGCCCGCCACCTCAGCTTCACCCGCGCGGCCCAGGAACTGCACCTGACCCAGAGCGCCGTCAGCAAGCAGGTGGCGCAGCTCGAGGACATGCTGTCGCACTCGCTGTTCCAGCGTATTCGCCGGCGCCTGCACCTGACCCCGGCAGGCGCGCTGTACCTCACCGAAGTGAACAAGATCCTCACCCAGATCGACATTTCCAGCCGCTACATCCTCAGCTACGGCGACGAGACCGAAGTGCTGCGCATCGCCACCCAGCCCACCTTCGGCGCGCGCTGGCTGGTACCCCGGCTGAAGGGTTTTGGCGACCGCTACCCGCGCATTCACCTGGATATCCGCAATGAGCTGGAGCCGTTCGACCTGGTGCAAGCCAAGGCCGACATTGCGTTTTTCTTCGGCCAGGGCACCTGGCCCGGGGCAACCTGCATCGAACTGTTCAGCGAGGAAGTGGTGCCGGTGTGCAGCCCGCAGCTGCTGGCCAACCACCGGTTCGACAGCGCCCAGGCGCTGACCGAACACCGCCTGTTGCAGTGCGTGTCGCGCCCGGAGGCCTGGCACGAATGGTTCCTGGGGCTGGGTCTGCATAGCCAGAACAGCTACCACGGGCCCCGCTTCGACACGTTCTACCTGTGCATCCGCGCAGCCATTGCCGGCTGCGGCATCGCCCTGATTCCGCGCTACCTGGTGGCCGAAGAGCTGAGCGAGGGCAAGCTGGTGGTGGCCTGGGACCACCCGGTGGCGAGCAATGGCCGGCACTTCATCGCCCATGCCGAGCATGCGGCCGAAGTGCCCAAGGTCAGGGCCTTCGTGCAGTGGATTCGGGAGCGGGTGGCCGAGGGGGATTGATTCCTCCTGCACTGGCCCTATCGCCGGCAAGCCAGCTCCCACAAGTACTCCACAGCCATCAAGACCTGTGCCTTACCTGTGGGAGCTGGCTTGCCGGCGATAGGGCCGGAATGGCAGATACAAAAACCACCTAGTTCAAGAATCCAGGGAATGACCGCAATCGAATAATTCGTTTGCGGAATAACCTGCCAACACGCTTGGATAATAAGAAACTCGAACAAAGGTCCGCGTGCCCATGAACCAGGAAAGTATCAGCCAATCCATTGCCATCGTTCACCCGATCACACTTTCCCATGGCCGTAATGCCGAAGTCTGGGACACCGACGGCAAACGTTACATCGACTTCGTCGGCGGTATCGGTGTACTCAACCTGGGCCACTGCAACCCGGCCGTGGTCGAGGCGATCCAGGCCCAGGCCGCTCGCCTGACCCACTACGCCTTCAACGCAGCCCCCCATGGCCCATACCTGGCGCTGATGGAGCAACTGAGCCAGTTCGTACCGGTCAGCTACCCTTTGGCCGGTATGCTCACCAACAGCGGCGCGGAAGCTGCAGAAAACGCCCTGAAAGTGGCCCGTGGTGCCACCGGCAAACGCGCCATCATCGCCTTCGACGGCGGCTTCCACGGTCGCACCCTGGCCACCCTGAACCTCAACGGCAAGGTCGCCCCGTACAAGCAGCGGGTCGGTGAACTGCCGGGGCCGGTGTACCACCTGCCCTACCCCAGCGCCGACACCGGGGTTACCTGCGAACAGGCCCTCAAGGCCATGGACCGCCTGTTCAGCGTCGAGCTGGCAGTGGAGGACGTGGCGGCGTTCATTTTCGAGCCGGTGCAGGGCGAAGGCGGCTTCCTCGCCCTTGACCCAGCCTTCGCCCAGGCCCTGCGCCGCTTCTGCGACGAGCGCGGTATCCTGATCATCATCGACGAGATCCAGTCGGGCTTCGGCCGCACCGGCCAGCGCTTCGCCTTCCCGCGTCTGGGCATCGAGCCCGACCTGCTGCTGTTGGCAAAGAGCATTGCCGGCGGCATGCCGCTGGGTGCGGTGGTCGGGCGCAAGGAGTTGATGGCAGCACTGCCCAAGGGCGGCCTGGGTGGCACCTATTCAGGCAACCCGATCGCCTGCGCAGCGGCCCTGGCCAGCCTGGCGCAGATGACCGACGAGAACATCGCTACCTGGGGTGAGCGCCAGGAGCAGGCAATCGTGCGCCGCTTCGAGCATTGGAAGGTCTCGGGGCTGAGCCCGTTCATCGGCCGCCTGACCGGCGTCGGCGCCATGCGCGGGATCGAGTTCGTCAATGCCGACGGCAGCCCGGCACCGGCGCAACTGGCCAAGGTGATGGACGCGGCGCGGGCCAAGGGCCTGTTGCTGATGCCCAGCGGCAAGGCGCGGCACATCATCCGCCTGCTGGCACCGCTGACCATCGAGGCCGAAGTGCTCGAGGAGGGCCTGGATATCCTCGAGCAGTGCCTGGCGGAGCTGGGCGCCTGAGAAGAACGGGGGCTTAAAGACCCAGTTCCTGTGGGGTGAGCATGTCGGACTCGAAGGCAATCCAGCCGCCTTCGAGTTCGGCGTGGCCGTTGACGATCGGGCCGTAGTAGGTCAGGCCGTTCTCCAGGGTCACGCAGATGTGCGTGGCATTCTTTTCGGGGGCTGCGAGCGTACCGACGAAATGCACCTTCTTCAGCGTTTCGGTCACCGCTTCCAGGCCAACGCGCATGTTGGGGTTTTCCGAGGCCTCGGCGTCGCCGCCGCGGTCTTCGGCGCTGACGGTGATGGTGGCGATGTACGGGTACTTGGTGCTCAAGCGGGTTACCTCTGTGGGTGTGTAGGCGTATGGGCGCGTAGAGTACGGCAGGTGATCTCTATTGTCTCTACCGGCCTCTTCGCGGGCACGCCCGCTCCCACAGGTACTGCGCACGCCTTGGGCAATGTGCGGTCCCTGTGGGAGCGGGCGAGCCCGCGAAGAGGCCGGGCCTGCAAAAGGTGATCTGAATGCCCCGATCTGTTAGGGTGCCCGCCGATGCACGCCACACCACACGAGGATCCCGAGTGAGCGCCGAAGAACCCCTGATCGCCGACCTGTTCGAGGTCGACAAACGCCTGTCCCTCAAGCCCGTGGTGGACTTCAACAGCTACCTGCGCAACGCCTTCGGCGAAGGCCCGTGCCGTTGCCATCGTTGCACCGAAGGTGGCGACCAAGGCACCTACAGCCACGCCCACACCTTCACCTTCGACGGCCGCCAATGGCACCGCCGCTTTGCCAGCACCTCCGGCAGCGACGTCGCCCAGGCCCTGAAAAAGGCCTGGCTTTCGTACACCAAGGCCGATCTCAACCTGATCGGCGCACTGGACCTGGCCACCCTCAAGACCTTCACCGAAGCCGCCCTGCACACGCGCCTGCTGGCCCTGCTGCCTGCCAGCGGCCTGGCCCGCGAAGTGGATGGCCAGTGGCTGCTGCAAGCCCAGGCCGACTGACGGCCCGGCGGTAAAGCAGGATTCTCCCGTTCTGCTACCGTGGGAGAATCCGCTCATCCGCAGGTAGTCCGCCATGGCCCGTACAACGCCCATCGAGCTGTACCGCAATATCGGTATCGTCGCCCACGTGGACGCCGGCAAGACCACGACCACCGAGCGGATCCTGTTCTACACCGGGGTCAACCACAAGATGGGCGAAGTGCACGATGGTGCCGCGACCATGGACTGGATGGCCCAGGAGCAGGAGCGCGGCATCACCATCACCTCGGCGGCGACCACTGCCTTCTGGCAGGGCTCGACCAAGCAGTTCGCCCACAAGTACCGCTTCAACATCATCGACACCCCGGGCCACGTCGACTTCACCATCGAGGTGGAACGCTCGCTGCGCGTGCTCGATGGCGCGGTAGTGGTGTTCAGCGGCGCGGATGGGGTCGAACCGCAGTCCGAGACCGTATGGCGCCAGGCCAACAAGTACCATGTGCCGCGCCTGGCCTACATCAACAAGATGGACCGCCAGGGCGCCGACTTCCTGCGCGTGGTCAAGCAGATCGACCAGCGCCTGGGCCACCACCCGGTGCCGATCCAGCTGGCCATCGGCAGCGAAGAGAACTTCATCGGCCAGATCGACCTGGTGAAGATGAAGGCCATCTACTGGAACGATGCCGACCAGGGCACCAGCTACCGCGAAGAAGACATACCCGCCGAGCTGCAGCCGCTTGCCGACGAATGGCGCGCGCACATGGTCGAGGCCGCCGCCGAAGCCAATGACGAGCTCACCATGAAGTTTCTCGATGGCGAGGAACTGAGCATCGACGAGATCAAGGCCGCACTGCGCCAACGCACCATCGCCAATGAAATCGTGCCGACCATCCTCGGCTCGTCGTTCAAGAACAAGGGCGTGCCGCTGATGCTCGACGCGGTCATCGACTACCTGCCCGCCCCGTCGGAGATCCCGGCCATCAAGGGCACCGACCCGGATGACGAAGAAAAGCACCTGGAGCGACACGCCGACGACAGCGAGCCGTTCTCGGCCCTGGCATTCAAGATCGCCACCGACCCGTTCGTCGGCACCCTGACCTTCGCCCGGGTCTACTCCGGCGTGCTCAGCTCCGGCAACGCGGTACTCAACTCGGTAAAGGGCAAGAAGGAACGCATCGGCCGCATGGTGCAGATGCATGCCAACCAGCGGGCTGAAATCAAGGATGTGTGCGCCGGCGACATCGCCGCGCTGATCGGCATGAAGGACGTGACCACCGGCGACACCCTGTGCGACATGGACAAGCCGATCATCCTCGAACGCATGGACTTCCCCGACCCGGTTATTTCCGTGGCAGTGGAGCCGAAGACCAAGGCCGACCAGGAAAAAATGGGCATCGCCCTGGGCAAGCTGGCCCAGGAAGACCCGTCATTCCGCGTGCGCACCGACGAGGAGACCGGCCAGACCATTATCTCGGGCATGGGCGAGTTGCACCTGGATATCATCGTCGACCGCATGCGCCGCGAGTTCAACGTCGAGGCCAACATCGGCAAGCCGCAGGTGGCCTACCGCGAGAAAATCCGCAACACCTGCGAGATCGAGGGCCGCTTCGTCCGCCAGTCCGGCGGCCGAGGCCAGTACGGCCACTGCTGGATCCGCTTCGCCCCCGGCGACGAGGGCAAGGAAGGCCTGGAGTTCATCAACGAGATCGTTGGCGGCGTGGTACCACGCGAATACATCCCGGCTATCCAGAAAGGCATCGAGGAGCAGATGAAGAACGGCGTGCTGGCCGGCTACCCGCTGATCAACCTGAAGGCGGCGGTGTTCGACGGCTCGTACCACGATGTCGACTCGAACGAAATGGCCTACAAGATCGCCGCCTCGATGGCCACCAAGCAACTGTCGCAGAAAGGTGGGGCGGTGTTGCTGGAGCCGGTGATGAAGGTGGAAGTGGTGACCCCGGAGGAGTACCAGGGTGACATCCTCGGCGACCTGAGCCGGCGCCGCGGGATGATCCAGGACGGTGACGAAACGCCGGCCGGCAAGGTGATCCGTGCCGAGGTGCCGCTGGGCGAGATGTTCGGCTATGCCACCTCGATGCGCTCCATGACCCAGGGCCGGGCCAGCTTCTCGATGGAATTTACCCGTTATGCCGAGGCACCGGCGAGCATTGCCGATGCCATCGTCAAGAAGAACCGCGGGGAATAAATCCTTCTCCTGCACCGGCCTCTTCGCGGGCATGCCCGCTCCCACAAGGGTTATGCGATCCCTGTGGGAGCGGCGCGCCCGCGAAGAGGCCCGCACAGGCAACAACCCTTCTCAGTGCTGCTCCCCAGCCCGCTTCAGCAGCTTCTTGCATCGCTCGGACAGATGCACCACCCGCAACTGCTTGCCCGCCCTCGCATACCGGTCCCGCAAGGTCTTCAACGCCGCAATCGCCGAGTAATCGACAAAGCTCAAATGCCGGCAATCCAGGGTCACCTTGGCCGGGTCGTTAGCCGGGTCGAACTGGTTCAGGAACACCGTAGTCGAGGCAAAGAACAGCGTGCCATGCACCTGGTAATGCTTGCCCTCCTCTGCATCCTCATGGCTGTCGGAATACAGCTCCCGCGCATGCTGCCAGGCAAAGTTCACCGCCGCGATGACGATGCCGAACAGCACCGCCACCGCCAGGTCGGTGAGCACCGTTACCACGGTCACGGCAATGATCGCCAGCACATCGCTCAGCGGCACCTTGTGCAGCACCCGCAACGACGCCCAGGCAAAGGTCTGCTGCGCCACCACGAACATCACCCCGACCAGCGCCGCCAGCGGAATACGCTCGATCAGCGGCGACAGGAACAGCACGAACAGCAAGACCATCACCCCGGCCACCACACCCGACAGCCGGCCACGGCCATTGGAGCTGAGGTTGATCACCGTCTGGCCGATCATCGCGCAACCACCCATGCCACCGCACAGGCCGGAAACCATGTTGGCCGCGCCCAGTGCCACGCACTCGCGGTCCGGGTAGCCACGGCTCTCGGTGATTTCATCGGTCAGGTTGAGCGTAAGCAGGGTTTCCAGCAGGCCGACCATGGCCATCAGCACCGCGTAGGGGGCGATGATCTTCAGGGTCTCGAGGTTCCACGGCACGTCCGGCAGGGCCAACTGCGGCAGGCCACCGGCGATGCGCGCCATGTCGCCCAGGGTGCGCGTGGGCAGGCCGAGCAGGTACACCAGCAAACCAACGCCAAGGATCGCCACCAGCGCTGGCGGCACCGCACGGGTCAACTTCGGCAGCACGTAGACCACCGCCATGGTCAGCGCCACCAGGCCGATCATCAGGTACAGCGGCGTACCGCCGAGCCAGTGCCCGCCCTCTTTGAAGTGCTCCAATTGGGCCATGGCAATGACGATCGCCAGGCCGTTGACGAAGCCGAGCATCACCGGGTACGGCACCAACCGCACCAGCTTGCCCAGGCGCAGCAAACCGAACAGGATCATCACCACGCCGCCCAGCAAAACCGTGGCCAGCAGGTACTGCGCACCGTGCTGCACCACCAGCGCAACGATCACCACCGCCATCGAGCCGGCGGCACCGGAAATCATCCCCGGCCGACCACCGAACAGCGCCGTCAGGGTGCAGATGATGAAGGCGCCATACAGGCCCATCAGCGGGTTGAGGTGAGCCACCAGGGCAAAGGCGATGCACTCGGGCACCAGGGCGAATGAGGTGGTCAGGCCGGCGAGCACGTCGGCGCGAAGTCGGGCGGGTTTCATGGGCATCCTGTGGTGCAGTCCGGATGGACGGATCGAAAACAAGCGGGCGCGATGTTACGGAATTTGTCTGGCAGCGGCCACCGTTCAGCGCACCCGCTCCCGGCTTTGCACGGCCAGGTCCAGAGCGCGCTGCATGTCCAGGCGCGCCGAACGCCCCAGGTCGGGGTGGTTCAGTTGGCCGCCACGCTCAGACGGCAGGATCGGCGCCGTCAGGTCCTCGGCGTCCATCGCTTCGAAATCCTGCTCGGCGCCCAGGGTCAAGGCGCTGCGCCGCAACAGCATGCGCACCTGTTCGGGGGTCAGCGCCGGGTTGATCGACAGCATCGTCGCCACGGTTGCAGTCACCAGCGGCGTTGCGTACGACGTGCCACAATGCGCAGTGCCCGCACCCGGGCGAATGCAGGCCGCCGCACTGACATCCACGCGCATGTCGATGTTGGAGCTATGGCGCTTGCGCACATGGCCAGGGTGTTCGACCGCCACTGACTTGTCACTGCGCTGGTGCCCGCCCACCACCAGCAATTGTTCGGTGATGAACGAAGATGGCAGGCGATATTCATCGGTACCCGACCAGGACGCACCATTACCCGCCGAGTTGATCACCACCACATCAGGGTGCTCGGCGCGCAGCCACAGGAAGAACTCCTCGAGCAGTTCCTCATAGCCACTCATGGCCAGCCCGGAACGCACCAGCGAATCGACTTCGTCACCTTTGACATCGCGCGCCCCTACCCGATGGATGCCCCAGCTCCAGTTCAACACCCGCACCCCATCCTCGACCAGGTTCACCGATGCAGCGATGTTGGCGGTGATACCGGCATCCGAGTTGCGCTCGACAATCACCTCGAAGCCAGGACTGTGCTTGCCCAGCCTTGGCAAAAAGCCTTCATCCGGGTTCGCCAGGATACCGGCCACATGGTTGCCGTGACTGCCTGGGCGGTCACCGTCGCGCGCATACAGGCACGTCTGCGCCTGCTCGCAGCGCCCTCGATAATGGCTGAAGCCTGGCGCGTCGAAGTCCACCTCTCGCTCGATCACCCCGACCCGCACCGGTTGCACCGGCAAGCTGGAAGCGGCAATTCGCCGCTGGTAGTAGTACAGCGCGTCCATGAAGCGGTTGGCGGCCCACTCATCCGCCTGATCGATGGCCAGGGCGTCGCGCCCGCTGCCTTCCTCGCCACGCTCCGGGGCAGACTCCTCGACAATCACAGCATCCACGCTGACTTCACTGCCCATGCGCAGGATCATCGCGTCGCGCTGCACCAGGTCGCCCACCGGCAAGCGCAACTGGTAGACATTCAGCGGCGGTATGGCACCCACGACCTGGGCGCCGTACTTCCCGGCGATCCGTCGGGCTTCGCCGAGGCCATCATGTTTTTCCTCGATCAAAAGGCTTACCAGGTCCACATAGGTGGTGAGGCCATCCATGTTCTTCGCCACTTCATCAGGCCCGGCGGCCACAACATGGCTGCGCTGGCGGGTCAGCCAAACCGGGTTGCTGGTGCGCTCACCGTCCTCCAGCCACAGCGGAGCACTGCGCAGGGCTTGTTCGGCCAATTTCAGCGTAAGCCGGTCACCGTGCCGCTCGAAATCGGCTGTCGGCAGCCGCACACCACCGAGCCAGACCGTCGGCAGCTGCGCCCCGAGCCCTTCGGCGCGCAGGCACCATTGCTGCTGGCCATCGCCAAACAGGTCGCCGCAACGCTGCAGCTGTTTGATGCGCAACGAATCAGCTGCAGCCTCGGCACCAAGGCTGCAAAGCCATAACAACAGGATCAGACCACGCTTCATGCCATCAGCCCCACTCACTCCCTGTGAATGCGACTGACGGGAAAGATCAAAGGTTCAGCTATGGCGGACAGCCGTCTCGCCCCAGGTGCTTTCGTAGCCACTTCCCCATCATCGACATGATCCAGACCCGGCAGGAAGTCAGTAAATTTGCCATCATGTCCATTCCACCTGCGGAGATCATGGACATGCCGCTACGCCCCCTATTCGCCGCCTTGCTGCTGGCCGCCAGCCTCACCGCCCAGGCCGCCACCGAGGTATTGCCGCTACAACACCGGAGCAGCGCCGAACTGCTACCTGCCGCCCAGGCATTCATCGCCAAGGATGGCACGGTCAGCGCCTTCGAGAACAAGCTGATCGTCAACGCCAGCCCCGAGCGCATCGACGACCTGCGCACCCTGCTGCAACAGCTGGACACCGCACCCAAGCGCCTGCTGATCAGCGTCGACAACAACGACAGCAACTTCCAGGACAACCGTGGCAACGCACGTGTCATCCACTACGGCACCAGCAACCGTGACGGCGGCATGCAGCAGATTCAGGCCAGCGAAGGCCAGCCGGCGCTGATCCAGGTCGGCCAGAGCATCCCGATCACCAGCACCAGCACCGACGGCTACGGGCGCATCCAGAGCAATACCGAATACCGCAACGTGACCCAGGGTTTCTACGTCACGCCCAGCTTGAGTGGCGATACGGTTCGTCTGCAAATAAGCACCAATAATGATCGCATCAGCCAGGAACGTGCTGATGTAGTGAAAGTGCAAAGCACCGACACAACAATCACCGGCAAGCTCGGAGAATGGATCACCCTGGCCGGCTACAACCAGCAGAGCCAAGCCGACCGTAGCGCGTCAAGCCACAGTTACAGCACCCAACGGGGTGAAAACATGACTTTGCGTGTCAAAGTCGACCTTCTCGACTGATCCCAGGCAATTCAAGGCCTCGACCAAAGGCCTTGAAACTGACTGCCAAGTCGCATTAGACCAAAGATGTAGTAAGTGAAAAAAACCACTACAAAACATTTGACAGGGTCTTTTTCCCAAGGGCATGATGGCCTCGCTCCCGCTAATCAGGGGCCCTGGCAAGGGCCTTCGAGGCGCACTCCTCCCACCCCTGGAGGCGTCTCGTGTCTATACGGCCCACAAGGCGGTTCGACGGGATTGCGACTGCAACGAAGAAGTTGTCCCGAGGGACGGAAGCGCATCACCGCAGTACTGGCAACCGCGTAGCACCGCAGCAAGGCAACCACGAGCCAACCTGCCGGAGCACCCTTTCGCCTGGCCTGCACACCCTTCCCCTTCGAGCCTTCGCGTTCGCCGCCGCACTCCTGCGAACAGGACAGCCGCCAGCTCCTGATCTGCTCCGAGCATCAGCACAATTACCCCAAGATCGATGCGACGAGGTTTATTTCCATGGCACTGACACGCGAACAGCAAATTGCAGCCCTCGAGAAAGACTGGGCCGAGAACCCGCGCTGGAAAGGCGTGACCCGTACCTACACCGCCGCTGATGTCGTTCGCCTGCGTGGCTCCCTGCAGCCGGAGCACACCCTGGCCCGCCTGGGTGCAGAAAAACTGTGGAAGCTGGTCACCGAAGGTGCCCACCCATCCTTCCGCCCAGAAAAAGATTTCGTCAACTGCATGGGCGCCCTGACCGGTGGCCAGGCAGTGCAGCAGGTCAAGGCCGGCATCCAGGCCATCTACCTGTCCGGCTGGCAGGTTGCCGCCGACAACAACTCGGCCGAGTCCATGTACCCTGACCAGTCGCTGTACCCGGTCGACTCGGTACCGACCGTGGTCAAGCGCATCAACAACGCCTTCCGCCGCGCCGACCAGATCCAGTGGAAAGCCGGCAAGAACCCGGGCGACGATGGCTACATCGACTACTTCGCACCGATCGTGGCCGACGCCGAAGCCGGTTTCGGTGGCGTACTGAACGCCTACGAGCTGATGAAGAACATGATCGAAGCAGGCGCCGCCGGCGTGCACTTCGAAGACCAGCTGGCCTCGGTAAAAAAATGCGGCCACATGGGTGGCAAGGTGCTGGTACCAACCCAGGAAGCCGTGCAAAAGCTGGTGGCCGCGCGCCTGGCAGCTGACGTATCGGGCGTGCCGACCATCATCCTGGCCCGTACCGACGCCAACGCCGCCGACCTGCTGACCAGCGACTGCGACCCGTACGACCAGCCGTTCGTGATTGGCGAGCGCACCCGTGAAGGCTTCTACAAGGTACGCGCCGGCCTCGACCAGGCCATCGCCCGCGGCCTGGCCTACGCACCGTACGCCGACCTGATCTGGTGCGAAACCGCCAAGCCGGACCTGGACGAAGCCCGCCGCTTCGCCGAAGCGATCAAGAAGGAGTACCCGGACCAGATCCTGTCGTACAACTGCTCGCCTTCCTTCAACTGGAAGAAGAACCTGGACGACGCGACCATCGCCAAGTTCCAGCGCGAGCTGTCGGCAATGGGCTACAAGCACCAGTTCATCACCCTGGCCGGCATCCACAACATGTGGCACGGCATGTTCAACCTGGCGCACGACTACGCCCGCAACGACATGACCGCCTACGTGAAGCTGCAGGAGCAGGAGTTCGCTGACGCCAACAAAGGCTACACCTTCGTGGCGCACCAGCAGGAAGTGGGCACTGGCTACTTCGACGACATGACCACCGTGATCCAGGGTGGCGCATCGTCGGTGACTGCACTGACCGGTTCGACCGAGGAAGAGCAGTTCCACTGATAGTGGGTTGCTGTTGAAGAAAGGCCCGAGGCTTGTTGAAGCCCCGGGCCTTTCTTTTTGGTCTGTACCACACCCTTCAAGGACAACAGGTTAGCGCCGAACATGTGGGAGCGGCCTTGCGTCGCGAAAGGGCCGCAAAGCGGCCCCGGCAATCTTGCGATGATGCACAAATCCCGGGGGCGCTTCGCACCCCAATCGCGACGCAAGGCCGCTCCCACAGGAGAAATCGCGCCTGTCGGTAGCACCTCAGTGCTTCATGCCCAGCTCGGCATCATCCATCAGCGCCTTGGCCATCGCGCTCAGATAGTGGGCAGCCCAGATCATCATCGGTTTCTCATCCATCAGGCCGGTGATGGTCAGTTCGCGCACGTAACCCATCAATTCCGAAGACTGCTCGCGGGCGTCACGACAGGGAATGCCTGGTTCGATGCGGAACTGTGGGTGGGTGCCGTTTTCGCCTTGGTAGAAGGAGGTTTTGCCGACGGTGAACTGGGTGTCTTCTGTTGTCATTGATCATTCCCCTGAAAACTCTCGACTGCCAGGGCCGGCCTCTTCGCGGGCTCGCCCGCTCCCACAGGTACTGTGCAAACCTTGAAGGCTGTGGTGATCCTGTGGGAGCGGGCGTGCCCGCGAAAGGGCCGGCCCTGGCAACACATTAATCAGCCCTAGTGTGAAGTCCTGGGCTCAGCGGGCATCTGCATCTGGATCAATGCCGACTCAAGCAAAGCCCGCAGCGCCTCAAGCTCATGCATCGAGGTCATCATCAGGATCGACGCCGGTGATTTGGGCTGCAGCAGCAAGGCCTGATGCACCACGGTCGCCGCGCACAGCGCGTAGTCGGTGGCCTGGATCAGGGTGTCTTCGAGGGAATGGGGGTTGTGGGGTGGATCGGGGACAACTTTCAGCATAGCTATTTACCTTCTATGGCCGGGCACCCGCCTGCTGTCAAACAGAAGGGTGGCAGCTGTACGTGGGTTGACAGACCGGCGGAAATAGCTAAGTTCCGGCGCACGCAAGCGTGCCCGCACGCACAGCCACCATAAGGGCGAGCCGCACACTATTTACCGTCACAGCCTGTCAAAGCTGTATCGTTGATGAGCAACGACATGCCGAGACTAGAGCGCTGCCTGAGCAGCGGCAACGGAAAATGCGCGACAGGAGTATGTTTGGGAAATGGCCTACATGGAAGGGGACAAATCTGTTTTATGCCGCACTTCGGCAGCGCCTGCACCGGCCTATTCGCGGGTAAACCCGCTCCCACAGGGCCTGTGCAAGTCTTGAAGACTGCGGTGATCCTGTGGGAGCGGGCATGCCCGCGAAAGGGCCGGTACAGGAGGGAGCAAAACCCACGATCAGGTCTATGCTTGAGGCAGCACAGCCGCAAGGACCGCCCATGCTTCGTCCAAGCCATCTGATGATTCTCGCCCTGGTCGCCGCCGCCCTCTATATATATGCACTGGCCAGCGACAACACCCTGCTCGCCCTGCTGGCGAAACCGATCCCGGTACTGGCCCTGATCGCCTGGCTGCGCAGTGCTCGCGCCACACCTTATCGCCGCTGGATCACCCTCGGCCTGGCATTCTCGGTACTCGGCGACATCCTGCTGGCCATCCCCGCCGACCTGTTCGTGTTCGGCCTGGCCGCCTTCCTCTGCGCCCACCTGGCCTACCTGCGCGCCTATTGCAGCCAGACCCTGCGCCCAGCCCTGCCCGCACTGCTGCTGAGCGCCATCACCGGCATCACTTTGCTCGGCGTGCTGGCCAGCCACGGCCTCGGCCCGCTGCTGATCCCGGTCGTGCTCTATGCCTTGGCCATCAGCGCCATGCTCTGGCGCGCCCTGGCCTGCGGCGGGCTCGCCGCGCTCGGCGCCTGCCTGTTCGTGCTCTCCGACAGCCTGATCGGTATCGACCGCTTCGTCAGCCCGTTCGCCGCCGCGCCGTACCTGATCATCCTCACCTACTGGCTCGGCCAGTGGGCGATCGCTTCATCAGCCAGTCATCGCTCAATCGATAAAGTATTGACCCAGAGCGGGGCAAGCGGCATCGGAAGCTGCTAGAACAGGCGCTTTTCGCATTTGCAAGTAGGGGGAATCGCCAGATGAACTTTACAAGACGCAGAACAGGGGAAATATCAGGCATCAGGTCAAATGATATCAATTATCATTACGAAACTTGCAATTCGTTACCCGTCGCAAGAAACATAATTAACAAAACCGCACGCAATGCCCGAATCTCAAGGCTTTCAGCCAGTTACAAGCGGCTTTTGTACTTAATCCTACGAATAAATTTGCGACAGAAATTTTACTTGCACGGGGTTTACCCATAAAATCAGCGCGATTGATTCAGCTGCGACATTTGGTCACTGCATGTGCGACACCAAGTCGCCGCTCTACACTTATTTCAGACTGCAGAGCTGGGTCTCTGTATAAGGATCTCTAGCATGTCCGATTCGGCAGGACTCATCGCCCACAACTGGGGCTTTGCCATCTTCCTCCTGGGTGTCGTCGGCCTGTGCGCCTTCATGCTCGGCCTGTCCAGCCTGCTCGGTAGCAAGGCCTGGGGCCGCGCCAAGAACGAACCCTTCGAATCCGGCATGCTGCCCGTCGGCAGCGCCCGCCTGCGCCTGTCCGCCAAATTCTATCTGGTCGCGATGCTGTTCGTGATCTTCGATATCGAAGCCCTCTTTCTCTTTGCATGGTCTGTGTCCGTCCGCGAAAGCGGCTGGACCGGATTCGTCGAAGCACTCGTTTTCATAGCAATTCTGTTGGCTGGTCTTGTCTACCTATGGCGCGTCGGGGCACTTGATTGGGCTCCCGAAGGTCGCCGCAAGCGGCAAGCGAAGCTGAAACAATGAGGCTTTGGCATGCAATACAATCTCACCAGAATCGATCCGGATGCGCCCAACGAGCAGTACCCGGTCGGTGAACGGGAAACCGTCACCGATCAACTGCTGGAGGACCAGGTCCACAAGAACATCTTCATGGGCAAGCTTGAAGATGTGCTGCGTGGCGCGGTCAACTGGGGCCGCAAGAACTCCCTCTGGCCGTACAACTTCGGCCTGTCCTGCTGCTACGTGGAAATGACCACGGCCTTCACGGCACCCCACGACATCGCCCGCTTCGGCGCCGAAGTCATCCGGGCATCGCCGCGTCAGGCCGACTTCATGGTCATCGCCGGTACCTGCTTCGTCAAGATGGCGCCGATCATCCAGCGCCTGTACGAGCAGATGCTCGAGCCGAAATGGGTCATCTCCATGGGTTCGTGCGCCAACTCCGGCGGCATGTACGACATCTACTCGGTCGTTCAGGGGGTCGACAAGTTCCTCCCCGAGGACGTCTATGTGCCTGGCTGCCCGCCACGCCCTGAGGCTTTCCTGCAAGGCTTGATGCTGCTGCAGGAGTCGATCGGCCAAGAACGACGCCCGCTTTCCTGGGTTGTTGGTGATCAAGGTATTTACCGTGCCGAGATGCCAGCCCAGAAAGACCTGCGTCGTGAGCAGCGCATTGCAGTAACCAACCTGCGCAGCCCCGACGAAGTCTGATCCAGCGACCTGCCGCCCGCTCCCCTGGAGCCGGCGGCCTGGCTTCATTCTTAACGTTGACCCAAAGCGACCGAGACCATGACAGCGGACAACGCTATTTTCATTCCGCCCTACAAGGCTGACGACCAGGATGTGGTCGTCGAACTGCACAACCGTTTTGGCGCCGAAGCATTCGTCGCCCAGGAAACCCGCACCGGCATGCCCGTGCTGTGGGTCAAGCGCGAGCAGCTCAAGGAAGTGCTCAGCTTCCTGCGCGGCGTGGCCAAACCGTACAGCATGCTGTACGACCTGCACGGCGTCGACGAGCGCCTGCGCACCCAGCGCCGCGGCCTGCCAGCTGCCGACTTCAGCGTGTTCTACCACCTGCTGTCGATCGAGCGTAACAGCGATGTGATGATCAAGGTGTCGCTCAGCGAAGGCGACCTGAACCTGCCGACCGTGACCGGTATCTGGCCGAACGCCAACTGGTACGAGCGCGAAGTCTGGGACATGTTCGGCATCGACTTTGCCGGCCACCCGCACCTCAGCCGCATCATGATGCCGCCCACCTGGGAAGGCCACCCGCTGCGCAAGGACTATCCGGCCCGCGCCACCGAGTTCGACCCCTACAGCCTGACCCTGGCCAAGCAGCAGCTTGAAGAGGAATCGGCACGCTTCAACCCGGAAGCCTGGGGCATGAAGCGCCAAGGCGCCAACGAGGACTACATGTTCCTCAACCTCGGCCCCAACCACCCTTCCGCGCACGGTGCCTTCCGTATCGTCCTGCAGCTGGACGGTGAAGAGATCGTCGACTGCGTACCGGACATCGGCTACCACCACCGTGGCGCCGAGAAAATGGCCGAGCGCCAGTCCTGGCACAGCTTCATCCCCTACACCGACCGTATCGACTACCTCGGCGGGGTAATGAACAACCTGCCGTACGTGCTCGCGGTCGAAAAGCTGGCCGGCATCAAGGTGCCACAGAAGGTCGACACCATCCGCGTGATGCTGGCCGAGTTCTTCCGTATCACCAGCCACCTGCTGTTCCTGGGTACCTACATCCAGGACGTCGGCGCCATGACCCCGGTGTTCTTCACCTTCACCGACCGCCAGCGCGCGTACACCGTGATCGAAGCGATCACCGGTTTCCGCCTGCACCCGGCCTGGTACCGCATCGGTGGCGTCGCCCACGACCTGCCGCGCGGCTGGGACAAGCTGGTCAAGGACTTCGTCGAATGGCTGCCCAAGCGCCTCGACGAGTACGAAAAGGCGGCCCTGCAGAACAGCATCCTCAAGGGCCGTACCATCGGCGTTGCCGCGTACAACACCAAGGAAGCCCTGGCCTGGGGTACCACCGGTGCCGGCCTGCGTGCCACCGGTTGCGACTTCGACCTGCGTAAAGCCCGCCCCTACTCCGGCTACGAGAACTTCGAGTTCGAAGTACCGCTGGCCCACAACGGCGATGCCTACGATCGCTGCATGGTCCGTGTCGAGGAGATGCGCCAGAGTATCCGCATCATCGACCAGTGCCTGCGCAACATGCCGGAAGGCCCGTACAAGGCGGATCACCCGCTGACCACGCCGCCGCCGAAAGAGCGCACCCTGCAGCACATCGAAACCCTGATCACGCACTTCCTGCAAGTCTCGTGGGGCCCGGTCATGCCGGCCAACGAGTCGTTCCAGATGATCGAGGCGACCAAGGGCATCAACAGTTACTACCTGACGAGCGATGGCGGCACCATGAGCTACCGCACCCGGATCCGCACCCCGAGCTACCCGCACCTGCAGCAGATCCCTTCGGTGATCAAAGGCAGCATGGTCGCCGACCTCATTGCGTACCTGGGCAGTATCGACTTCGTTATGGCTGACGTGGACCGCTAAGCATGAACAGCACGCTTATCCAGACAGACCGTTTCGCCCTGAGCGAAACCGAGCGCTCGGCCATCGAGCACGAAATGCATCACTACGAGGACCCGCGCGCGGCGTCCATCGAAGCCCTGAAGATCGTCCAGAAGGAACGTGGCTGGGTGCCGGACGGCGCCATCCACGCCATCGGCGAAGTACTGGGCATCCCGGCCAGCGACGTCGAAGGTGTCGCCACCTTCTACAGCCAGATCTTCCGTCAGCCAGTCGGCCGCCACATCATCCGCGTGTGCGACAGCATGGTCTGCTACATCGGCGGCCATGAATCCGTGGTCAGCCAGATTCAAAGCGAACTGGGCATCGGCCTGGGCCAGACCACCGCCGACGGGCGCTTCACCCTGCTGCCGGTATGCTGCCTGGGCAACTGCGACAAGGCCCCGGCGCTGATGATCGACGACGACACCTTCGGTGACGTGCAGCCGGCTGGCGTTTCCAAACTGCTGGAGGGTTACGTATGACCATTACTTCCTTCGGCCCGGCCAACCGCATCGCGCGCACGGCCGAAACCCACCCGCTGACCTGGCGCCTGCGTGACGACGGCGAGCCGGTCTGGCTTGCCGAGTACGAATCGAAGAACGGCTACGCTGCCGCCCGCAAGGCGCTGGCGCAGATGTCGGCCGACGACATCGTGCAAAGCGTCAAGGACTCCGGCCTCAAGGGCCGCGGTGGTGCAGGCTTCCCCACTGGCGTGAAGTGGGGCCTGATGCCCAAAGACGAATCCATGAACATCCGCTACCTGCTGTGCAACGCGGACGAAATGGAGCCGAACACCTGGAAGGACCGCATGCTGATGGAGCAACAGCCCCATCTGCTGGTCGAGGGCATGCTGATCAGCGCCCGCGCCCTGAAGGCCTACCGTGGCTACATCTTCCTGCGTGGCGAATACACCACCGCAGCGAAAAACCTCAACCGCGCCATCGAGGAAGCCAAGGCCGCCGGCCTGCTGGGCAAGAACATCCTCGGCAGCGGTTTCGATTTCGAGCTGTTCGTGCACACCGGTGCCGGCCGCTACATCTGTGGTGAAGAAACCGCACTGATCAACTCGCTGGAAGGCCGCCGCGCCAACCCGCGCTCCAAGCCGCCCTTCCCTGCCGCCGTTGGCGTGTGGGGCAAGCCGACTTGCGTGAACAACGTCGAAACCCTGTGCAACGTCCCGGCCATCGTCGCCAACGGCAACGACTGGTACAAGTCGCTGGCCCGCGAAGGCAGCGAAGACCACGGCACCAAGCTGATGGGCTTCTCAGGCAAGGTGAAGAACCCGGGCCTGTGGGAACTGCCGTTCGGCGTCACCGCCCGCGAACTGTTCGAAGACTATGCCGGCGGCATGCGCGACGGCTTCAAGCTCAAGTGCTGGCAGCCAGGCGGCGCCGGTACCGGCTTCCTGCTGCCCGAGCACCTCGACGCGCAGATGTATGCCGGCGGCATCGCCAAGGTCGGCACCCGTATGGGTACCGGTCTGGCCATGGCGGTGGACGACAGCATCAACATGGTTTCGCTGCTGCGCAACATGGAAGAGTTCTTTGCCCGCGAGTCGTGCGGCTGGTGCACCCCATGCCGTGACGGCCTGCCGTGGAGCGTGAAGATGCTGCGCGCACTGGAAAAAGGCCAGGGCCGCGCCGAAGACATCGAGACGCTGCTGGGCCTGGTCAACTTCCTCGGCCCTGGCCGTACCTTCTGTGCTCACGCACCAGGTGCCGTCGAGCCGCTGGGCAGTGCCATCAAATACTTCCGGTCCGAGTTCGAGGCCGGTGTCGCTCCAGCTGCGGCTGGCGATGCCCTGCGCCCCAACCTGGCCAAGCCGATCGTGGTCGGCGCATAACAAGATGATTAGGCGGGTGGTCCGTGCCACTCGCCAGCTTGCCGGCAGGCCCGAGAAATCGTGGCGTGTCGCAAGCTCACCGATTTCCATTAGCCACGCCCGCTCACGCGGGCCAACGAAGAACTTTGAACAATGGCCACTATCCACGTAGACGGCAAAGCGCTCGAAGTCAACGGTGCAGACAACCTGTTACAGGCCTGTCTGTCGCTCGGCCTCGACATCCCTTATTTCTGCTGGCACCCGGCGCTTGGTAGCGTTGGCGCCTGCCGGCAGTGCGCGGTCAAGCAGTACACCGACGAGAACGACACCCGCGGTCGTATCGTCATGTCCTGCATGACCCCTGCCTCCGACGGCACCTGGATCTCCATCGACGATGAAGAGTCCAAGGCGTTCCGCGCCAGCGTCGTCGAATGGCTGATGACCAACCACCCGCACGACTGCCCGGTGTGCGAGGAAGGCGGTCACTGCCACCTGCAGGACATGACGGTAATGACCGGCCACAACGAGCGCCGCTACCGTTTCACCAAGCGTACCCACCAGAACCAGGACCTCGGCCCGTTCATCGCCCATGAGATGAACCGCTGCATCGCCTGCTACCGCTGCGTGCGCTACTACAAGGACTATGCCGGTGGTACCGACCTGGGCGTTTACGGCGCCCACGACAACGTGTACTTCGGCCGCGTCGAAGACGGCGTGCTGGAAAGCGAATTCTCCGGCAACCTGACCGAGGTCTGCCCGACCGGCGTGTTCACCGACAAGACCCACTCCGAGCGCTACAACCGCAAGTGGGACATGCAGTTTGCCCCCAGCATCTGCCACGGCTGCTCCAGCGGCTGCAACATCAGCCCGGGCGAGCGCTACGGCGAACTGCGTCGGGTGGAAAACCGCTTCAACGGTTCGGTCAACCAGTACTTCCTGTGCGACCGTGGCCGCTTCGGCTATGGCTACGTCAACCGCAAGGATCGCCCACGCCAGCCACACCTGGCCGACGGCACCAAGCTGGGCCTGGACGCTGCCCTGGACAAGGCCGCCGACCTGCTGCGCGGCCGTACCATCGTCGGTATCGGCTCGCCACGCGCCAGCCTGGAAAGCAACTACGGCCTGCGTGAGCTGGTCGGTGCCGAATACTTCTACTCGGGCATGGAAGCCGGTGAACTGGCCCGCGTACGCCTGGCCCTGAACGTGCTGAACAACAGCCCGCTGCCGGTGCCGACCCTGCGCGACATCGAAGACCACGACGCCGTGTTCGTGCTCGGTGAAGACCTGACCCAGACCGCTGCCCGCGTCGCCCTGGCCGTGCGCCAGGCCACCAAGGGCAAGGCCGAGGCCATGGCCGAAGCGATGAAGGTGCAGCCGTGGCTCGACGCCGCCGTGAAGAACATCGGCCAGCACGCGCTGTACCCGCTGTTCATCGCTTCGCTGGCTGAAACCAAGCTGGACGACGTTGCCGAAGAATGCGTGCACGCCGCCCCGGCCGACCTGGCCCGCATCGGTTTCGCCGTGGCCCACGCCATCGACCCGAGCGCCCCTGCCGTAGAAGGCCTGGACGCCGAAGCGAAAGCCCTGGCCCAGCGCATCGCCGACGCCCTGGTCGCGGCCAAGCGCCCACTGGTCGTGGCCGGTACCTCGCTGGCCGACCCGGCGCTGATCGAAGCCGCCGCCAACATCGCCAAGGCGCTGAAGCTGCGCGAGAAGAACGGCTCGCTGAGCCTGGTGGTGCCTGAAGCCAACAGCCTCGGCCTGGCCATGCTCGGTGGCGAGTCGGTCGATGCCGCGCTGGACGCGGTCATCAGCGGCAAGGCCGACGCCATCGTCGTGCTGGAAAACGACCTGTACGCCCGCGTACCGGCCGCCAAGGTCGATGCAGCCCTGGCCGCGGCCAAGGTAGTGATCGTTGCCGACCACTCGAAAACCCCGACTGTCGACCGCGCCCACCTGGTGCTGCCGGCCGCCTCGTTCGCCGAAGGCGACGGTACCCTGGTCAGCCAGGAAGGCCGTGCCCAGCGCTTCTTCCAGGTATTCGACCCGCAATACCTGGACAGCAGCATCCAGATCCACGAAGGCTGGCGCTGGATGCACGCCCTGCGTGCCACCCTGCTGAACAAGCCGGTCGACTGGACCCAGCTGGACCACGTTACCAGCGCCTGCGCCGAAGCCGCCCCGCAACTGGCCGGCATCGTCAACGCCGCGCCAAGCGCCGCGTTCCGCATCAAGGGCATGAAGCTGGCCCGTGAGCCGCTGCGCTACTCCGGCCGTACCGCCATGCGCGCCAACATCAGCGTGCACGAGCCGCGTACCCCGCAAGACAAGGACACCGCGTTCGCCTTCTCCATGGAAGGCTATTCGGGTTCGGCCGAACCGCGCCAGCAGGTGCCGTTCGCCTGGTCGCCGGGCTGGAACTCGCCGCAAGCCTGGAACAAGTTCCAGGACGAGGTCGGTGGTCACCTGCGTGCCGGTGACCCGGGCGTACGCCTGATCGAATCGCAAGGCGACCGCCTGCACTGGTTCAACGCCATTCCGGGCGCCTTCAACCCGGCCCGTGGCACCTGGACTGCCGTGCCGTTCTTCCACCTGTTCGGCAGCGAAGAAAGCTCCTCGCGCGCCGCCCCGGTACAAGAGCGCATCCCGGCAGCCTACGTGGCCCTGGCCAAGTCCGAAGCCGACCGCCTGGGCGTCAACGACGGTGCCCTGCTGAGCCTGAACGTTGCCGGTGTGGCCCTGCGCCTGCCGCTGCGTATCAATGAAGAGCTGGGCGCTGGCCTGGTCGCGTTGCCGAAAGGCCTGGCCGGCATTCCGCCTGCCATCTTCGGTGCATCCGTCGAAGGTCTGCAGGAGGCAGCACAATGAGCTGGTTCACCCCCGAAGTGATCGATGTGATCCTGACCGTACTGCGGGCCATCGTGGTCCTGCTGGCGGTGGTGGTCTGCGGCGCGCTGCTCAGCTTCGTCGAGCGCCGCCTGCTGGGCTGGTGGCAGGACCGTTACGGTCCGAACCGCGTCGGCCCGTTCGGCATGTTCCAGATCGCTGCCGACATGCTGAAGATGTTCTTCAAGGAAGACTGGAACCCGCCCTTCGTCGACCGCGTGATCTTCACCCTGGCACCGGTAGTGGCCATGAGCGCCCTGCTGATCGCTTTCGTGGTCATCCCGATCACCCCGACCTGGGGCGTCGCCGACCTGAACATCGGCCTGCTGTTCTTCTTCGCCATGGCCGGCCTGTCTGTCTACGCGGTGCTGTTCGCCGGCTGGTCGTCGAACAACAAGTACGCCCTGCTGGGCAGCTTGCGTGCCTCGGCACAGACCGTGTCGTACGAAGTGTTCCTGGGCCTGGCGCTGATGGGCGTGGTGGTGCAGGTGGGTTCGTTCAACATGCGCGACATCGTTGAATACCAGGCCCAGAACCTGTGGTTCATCATTCCGCAGTTCTTCGGCTTCTGCACCTTCTTCATCGCTGGCGTCGCCGTGACTCACCGTCACCCGTTCGACCAGCCAGAAGCGGAACAGGAACTGGCCGACGGCTACCACATCGAGTATGCCGGCATGAAATGGGGCATGTTCTTCGTCGGTGAGTACATCGGCATCATCCTCATCTCGGCGCTGCTGGTAACCCTGTTCTTCGGCGGCTGGCACGGCCCGTTCGGCATCCTGCCGCAACTGTCGTTCCTGTGGTTCGCGCTGAAGACCGCGTTCTTCATCATGCTGTTCATCCTGCTGCGCGCCTCGATCCCGCGCCCACGCTATGACCAGGTGATGGACTTCAGCTGGAAGTTCTGCCTGCCGCTGACCCTGATCAATTTGCTGGTGACCGCTGCGATCGTGCTCTACAACACACCAGCCGTCGCGGCCCAGTGAGGATTTGACCCATGTTCAAGTATATCGGCGACATCGTTAAGGGCACCGGCACCCAGCTGCGCAGCCTGGCAATGGTGTTCTCCCACGGGTTCCGCAAGCGCGACACCCTGCAGTACCCCGAAGAGCCCGTGTACCTGCCGCCGCGCTACCGCGGCCGCATCGTCCTCACCCGCGACCCCGATGGCGAGGAGCGCTGCGTAGCGTGCAACCTCTGCGCGGTGGCCTGCCCGGTCGGCTGCATCTCGCTGCAGAAGGCCGAGACCGAGGACGGCCGCTGGTACCCGGAGTTCTTCCGCATCAACTTCTCGCGCTGCATCTTCTGCGGCCTGTGTGAAGAAGCGTGCCCGACCACCGCGATCCAGCTGACTCCGGATTTCGAAATGGCCGAGTTCAAGCGTCAGGACCTGGTGTACGAGAAAGAAGATCTGCTGATCTCCGGCCCCGGCAAGAACCCTGACTACAACTTCTACCGTGTTGCCGGCATGGCAATCGCTGGCAAGCCGAAGGGCTCTGCACAGAACGAAGCCGAGCCGATCAACGTGAAGAGCTTGCTCCCATAAGGACAGAAAGATGGAATTCGCTTTCTACTTCGCATCCGGGATCGCCGTGGTCTCCACCCTTCGGGTGGTGACCGGCACCAACCCCGTGCACGCCTTGCTTTACCTGATCATTTCGCTGATTTCCGTGGCCATGATCTTCTTCGCCCTGGGTGCGCCGTTCGCCGGCGCCCTGGAAGTGATCGCCTACGCTGGCGCCATCATGGTGCTGTTCGTGTTCGTGGTGATGATGCTCAACCTCGGGCCGGCTTCGGTCGCCCAGGAACGGGGCTGGCTCAAGCCTGGTATCTGGGCCGGGCCGGTGATCCTCGCCGCCCTGCTGCTGCTGGAGCTGCTGTACGTGCTGTTCGTCACCCCGAGCGGCGCCGGCATCAGCGGTACCACCGTGGGCCCGAAAGAAGTCGGCATCAGCCTGTTCGGCCCCTACCTGCTGGTGGTCGAACTGGCTTCGATGCTGCTGCTGGCCGCGGCCGTCACCGCCTTCCACCTGGGCCGCAACGAGGCGAAGGAGTAAATCATGGGTGCTATCCCTCTCGAGCATGGTCTGGCAGTCGCCGGCATCCTGTTCTGCTTAGGTCTGGTTGGCCTGATGGTCCGCCGCAACATCCTCTTCGTGCTCATGAGCCTGGAAGTCATGATGAACGCCTCTGCCCTGGCGTTCGTCGTCGCCGGTGCCCGTTGGGTCCAGCCCGACGGCCAGGTGATGTTCATTCTGGTGATCAGCCTGGCAGCCGCCGAGGCCAGCATTGGCCTGGCCATCCTGCTGCAGCTGTATCGCCGCTTCCACACTCTCGACATCGATGCTGCCAGTGAGATGCGCGGATGAACCTTCTCTTCCTGACTTTCGTCTTCCCCCTCGTCGGCTTCCTGCTGCTGTCGTTCTCGCGCGGGCGGTTCTCGGAGAACCTGTCCGCCCTGATCGGCGTCGGCTCGGTAGGCCTTTCGGCCGCCACCGCCGCCTACGTCATCTGGCAATTCAACGTCGCCCCGCCTGAAGGCGGCGCGTACAGCCAGCTGCTGTGGCAGTGGATGTCGGTGGACGGCTTCGCGCCGAACTTCACCCTGTACCTGGACGGCCTGTCGGTCACCATGCTCGGCGTGGTCACCGGTGTCGGCTTCCTGATCCACCTGTTCGCCTCCTGGTACATGCGTGGCGAAGCCGGCTACTCGCGCTTCTTCGCGTACACCAACCTGTTCATCGCCAGCATGCTGTTCCTGGTGCTGGGCGACAACCTGCTGTTCATCTACTTCGGCTGGGAAGGCGTGGGCCTGTGCTCGTACCTGTTGATCGGTTTCTACTACAGCAACCGCAACAACGGTAACGCGGCACTCAAGGCATTCATCGTCACCCGTATCGGCGACGTGTTCATGGCCATCGGCCTGTTCATCCTGTTCGTCCAGCTGGGTACCCTGAACGTGCAGGAGCTGCTGGTGCTGGCCCCGCAGAAGTTCCAGGCTGGCGACACCTGGATGGTGCTGGCAACCCTGATGCTGCTGGGTGGTGCGGTCGGTAAATCGGCCCAGCTGCCACTGCAGACCTGGCTGGCCGACGCGATGGCCGGCCCTACTCCGGTCTCCGCGCTGATCCACGCGGCAACCATGGTGACCGCGGGCGTGTACCTGATCGCCCGTACCAACGGCCTGTTCCTGCTGGCGCCGGACATCCTGCACCTGGTAGGCGTGGTCGGTGGCGTGACCTTGGTACTGGCCGGCTTCGCCGCGCTGGTGCAGACCGACATCAAGCGTATCCTCGCCTACTCGACCATGAGCCAGATCGGCTACATGTTCCTGGCCCTGGGCGTTGGCGCCTGGGACGCGGCGATCTTCCACCTGATGACCCACGCCTTCTTCAAGGCCCTGCTGTTCCTTGCCTCCGGTGCGGTGATCGTTGCCTGCCACCACGAGCAGGACATCTTCAAGATGGGCGGCCTGTGGAAGAAACTGCCGCTGGCCTACGCCAGCTTCGTGGTCGGTGGCGCTGCCCTGGCTGCACTGCCGATCGTGACCGTGGGCTTCTACTCCAAGGACGAGATCCTCTGGGAAGCCTTCGCCAGCGGCAACACCGGCCTGCTGTACGCCGGCCTGGTCGGTGCGTTCATGACCTCGCTGTACACCTTCCGCCTGATCTTCATCGCCTTCCACGGCGAAGCCAAGACCGAAGCCCACGCTGGCCACGGCATCAGCCACTGGCTGCCGCTGGGCGTGCTGATCGTGCTGTCGACCTTCGTCGGCGCCTGGATCACCCCGCCGCTGGCAGGCGTGCTGCCTGAAAGCGCCGGCCACGCCGGTGGCGAAGCCAAGCACGCGCTGGAGCTCACTTCGGGCGCCATCGCCATCGCCGGTATCCTGCTGTCGGCCCTGCTGTTCCTGGGCAAGCGCCGCTTCGTCAGCGCCGTCGCCAACAGCGGTATCGGTCGTGTCCTGTCGGCCTGGTGGTTCGCCGCCTGGGGCTTCGACTGGATCTACGACAAGCTGTTCGTCAAACCTTACCTGCTGATCAGCCACATCCTGCGCAAGGACCCGGTTGACCGCAGCATCGGCCTGATCCCTCGCCTGGCTCGCGGCGGCCACGTCGCCATGAGCAAGACCGAGACCGGCCAGCTGCGCTGGTACACCGCTTCGATCGCCGTTGGCGCAGTGCTGGTACTCGGCGCTGTGGTAGTGGCCGCGGTATGACCATGAACCTTGTGAACCTTGCGACCCTGCAAAAGGAAACGAACCCGTCATGATTTTGCCTTGGCTGATCCTGATCCCCTTCATCGGCGGCTTCCTGTGCTGGCTGGGTGAGCGCTTCGGCGCTACCCTGCCGCGCTGGATCGCGCTGCTGACCATGTCCCTGCTGCTCGGCATCGGCCTGTGGCTGTGGGGTAACGGCGACTACACCCTGGCCCCCGCTCCGGGCGCCGAGCCTGCCTGGGCCCTGGAATACAAAGTCCAGTGGATCCAGCGCTTCGGCATCAGCATCCACCTGGCCCTCGACGGCCTGTCGCTGCTGATGATCCTGCTCACCGGCCTGCTCGGTGTGCTGTCGGTACTGTGCTCCTGGAAAGAGATCCAGCGTCACGTCGGCTTCTTCCACCTCAACCTGATGTGGATCCTCGGCGGCGTGGTCGGTGTGTTCCTGGCCCTGGACCTGTTCCTGTTCTTCTTCTTCTGGGAAATGATGCTGGTGCCGATGTACTTCCTCATCGCGCTCTGGGGTCACAGCTCGTCGGACGGCAAGAAGACCCGGATCTACGCGGCGACCAAGTTCTTCATCTTCACCCAGGCCAGCGGCCTGATCATGCTGGTGGCGATCCTCGGCCTGGTGCTGGTCAACTACACCAACACCGGCGTGATCACCTTCAACTACAGCGACCTGCTCAAGGCCGAACTGCCAGCCGGTACCGAGTACCTGCTGATGCTGGGCTTCTTCATCGCCTTCGCGGTGAAGCTGCCGGTGGTGCCGTTCCACTCCTGGCTGCCTGACGCTCACGCCCAGGCACCGACCGCAGGCTCCGTGGACCTGGCCGGTATCTTGCTGAAGACTGCGGCCTACGGCCTGCTGCGCTTCGCCCTGCCGCTGTTCCCGAACGCCTCGGCCGAGTTCGCGCCAATCGCCATGACCCTGGGCCTGATCGGTATCTTCTACGGTGCCTTCCTGGCCTTCGCGCAAACCGACATCAAGCGCCTGGTCGCCTTCTCCAGCGTCTCGCACATGGGCTTCGTGCTGATCGGTATCTACTCCGGCAGCCAGCAGGCCCTGCAAGGCGCGGTGATCCAGATGCTGGCCCACGGCCTGTCCGCTGCCGCGCTGTTCATCCTGGCCGGCCAGCTGTACGAGCGCCTGCACACCCGTGACATGCGCCAGATGGGTGGCCTGTGGCACCGCATCGCCTACCTGCCGGCCATCAGCCTGTTCTTCGCCGCCGCCTCCCTGGGCCTACCCGGTACCGGCAACTTCGTCGGCGAGTTCCTGATCCTGATCGGCAGCTTCGCCAGCGTGCCGTGGATTACCGTGATCGCCACCACTGGCCTGGTGTTCGGTTCGGTGTACTCGCTGATCATGATCCACCGCGCCTACTTCGGCCCGGCCAAGACCGACACCGTGCTGGCCGGCATGGACGGTCGCGAGCTGATCATGGTCCTGGGTCTGGCGGTACTGCTGATCCTGCTGGGCGTGTATCCGCAGCCGTTCCTCGACACCTCTGCCGCCACCATGAGTGGTGTGCAGCAGTGGCTCGGTTCCGCTTTCACTCAACTCGCTTCGGCCCGGTAAGAGCGCTATGGAATTCACCACTCAACACTTCATCGCATTGGCGCCGATGCTGATCACCACCATCACCACGGTGGTGGTGATGCTGGCGATCGCCTGGAAGCGCAACCACTCGCAGACCTTCCTGCTGTCCACCGTGGGCCTCAACCTGGCCCTGCTGTCGATCCTGCCGGCGCTGAAGGTTGCGCCGCTGGCGGTCACCCCGCTGATCACCATCGACAAGTTCGCCTGCCTGTACATGGCGATCATCCTGGTGGCGACGCTGGCCTGCGTCACCCTCGCCCACGCCTACCTCGGCGAAGGCTCGAAGGGTTTCCCGGGCAACCGTGAAGAACTGTACCTGCTGCTGCTGATGTCGGCCCTCGGTGGCCTGGTGCTGGTCAGCGCCAACCACCTGGCCGGCCTGTTCATCGGCCTGGAGCTGCTGTCGGTACCGGTCTACGGCCTGGTGGCGTATGCCTTCTTCAACAAGCGCTCGCTGGAAGCCGGCATCAAGTACATGGTGCTGTCGGCCGCTGGCTCGGCCTTCCTGCTGTTCGGCATGGCCCTGCTGTACGCCGACGCCGGCAGCCTGAGCTTCGACCAGATCGGCAAGGCCCTGGCCGCCACCAGCATGCCAAGCCTGGTGGCCCAGCTGGGCCTGGGCATGATGCTGGTCGGCCTGGCCTTCAAGCTGTCGCTGGTACCGTTCCACTTGTGGACCCCGGACGTGTACGAAGGCGCCCCGGCACCGGTCGCCGCCTTCCTGGCCACCGCCAGCAAGGTCGCGGTGTTCGCCGTGGTCGTGCGCCTGTTCATGCTCTCCCCTGCTGCCAGCAGCGGCGTGCTGAGCACCGTGCTGGCGGTGATTGCCGTGGCCTCGATCCTGATCGGCAACCTGCTGGCACTGACCCAGAGCAACCTCAAGCGCCTGCTCGGTTACTCGTCCATCGCCCACTTCGGTTACCTGGTCATCGCCCTGGTCGCCAGCAAGGGCCTGGCCCTGGAAGCCATGGGCGTGTACCTGGTCACCTACGTGATCACCAGCCTGGGCGCCTTCGGCGTCATCACCCTGATGTCCTCGCCTTACGGCGGCCGTGACGCCGATGCACTGTACGAGTACCGCGGCCTGTTCTGGCGCCGTCCGTACCTGACTGCGGTACTGACCGTGATGATGCTGTCGCTGGCGGGCATCCCGCTCACCGCCGGCTTCATCGGCAAGTTCTACATCATCGCCACTGGCGTCGAGTCGCACCTGTGGTGGCTGGTCGGTGCGCTGGTGATCGGTAGCGCCATCGGCGTCTACTACTACCTGCGCGTCATGGTCACCCTGTACCTGGTCGAGCCGAACCTGCGTCGCCACGACGCCCCGCTGAAGTGGGAACAGCGCACCGGCGGCGTCATGCTGCTGGCCATCGCCATTCTCGCCTTCGTGCTGGGTGTGTACCCGCAACCGCTGCTGGAAATGGTCCAGCAAGCCGGCCTGCAACTGATCGGCTGATCGCCCCGGCAAAACAAGACACCCCGCTCATGCGGGGTGTTTTTTTATCTGCGCGCTTTTTATCCGTGAGCATGAAGGCTCATTTACCGGGATTGTCCTGCGCGGACCCCGGCAGCGCTGCCTTGCGTAAATCACCATTGGCCGAAGGCAGGTACACTTCCGGGTTGGGCATGCCGCTGGGCGAGAGTTCATGGGTCATTTCGAACTCGGCGCGCACCGACCAGCCACATGCCTCGGTGGTGCATTGCAAATAGGCGATCCGCAGGAAAATATGACGCCCTTCACTGGTGCGTATGCGCATCCGGCTGTGGCAATGCGGGCAAACCAGCTTGTATGTACTCACGGCAAGTACCTGCAAGCATTGTTCAGGCTTACCTTCTGTGAGAATAGTCGTCCGGTTTTATCAGTATTTGCTGCATATATAGGTGTATTCTTCAGTTTGATGCTTCTCATTGCAGGAACGCTCCTTAAAACGCAGGGCTGTATTCATAACGAGTAGTTTAAGCCCATGGAATATCATTAAACCAGTCATGGATATTTGTTATGAGTACCCACGTACTTGCTTCGGTTCTGACCAGGCTGAAGCTTTTGACCGCTACGGAATCTGACGCCGAGCTGTCCAGAGCGCTTTCGATCAGCCCGCAGACATTGAGCAGCTGGAAGGTGCGCGACAGCATTCCTTATTCACTTTGCATAGACATCGCCAGGCAATACGCATGCTCATTGGACTGGCTTCTGCTGGGTGAACCCGAACGACATCGCGCAGGCCTGGACGAAGACGGCTGGGAACACGACATGCTCGCGCGTCTGCGCACCTTGTCGCTTGCCGATCGCCAGGCCGTTCTCCTGCTGGTCCAGGACAAGCAACGCATCCAGCAGCTGGAACGGCAATTGAGCGCACTGACCAGTCGCTCGCCCAATGCCGCCAGCGGCTAACCCCGGCGGCGCCAGCGCTGGATGAGTTCGCGGGGGTCCAGCGTATCCAGCCAGACCATTACCTTGAGGCTGATGGGGATCACCACCACGGCAGCCACGAACGCCGCCATGCCACGGCTCAGCAGGGGCACCAGTGACGAGACCAGCGGCTCGAACAGGTGGCCCACCCCCACGGTCACGAACACCAGCAACAGTTTCTTGCCCAGCGTCAGGCGCCTGGCCGTGTTGGTGATCAAGCGGTCGCGCGCCGCGCTCACCAGCAAAGCCCCCAGCAGCGCGGCGAACAGTACATTGCCATCCACGCCCAGCAACTCCACCAACGCCGGGGCCAGGCTGTCGAAAACAGATTCTTCAGTCATGGGCAGCCCCTCGGTGTGCGGCGGGCAGGTAGGCGGTCGAGCCCAGGCTATGCATGACCGCGGCTTCGACAAAGCGGATGTAGCACACCCGCAATGCACGCCCGTGGTCATGCCCGGCCACATCCTCGAGGCGCTTGTAGCCCCGCCCTCGCAACACCGCGCGCCAGCACGCGAATTCGCGTGCCGCGTCGATGGCCGCGCAGCGTGCGGCCACCTCCAGCGCAGCCTCACTGACAGGCCGCTGCAGGTTCAGGCGCTCACGCAACCTGCCCAGGTCCACCCGTGGCCAGAACGGGTCATGGCAGTCGGCAAAACGCGGTAACCGAGGATCGTTGCCCATGCTTCACCCCCTCACTGCTCGGCCAGCATGCCGTAGCGAATGGCCTTGATCACCGCAGCCACCCGCGTGGGCACATCGAACTTGCGCAGGATGTTCGACACATGGAAGTTCACCGTCGATTCCTTGCACTCCAGGATCTGGCCAATCTCCCACGAGCTCTTGCCGTAGGCGCACCACAACAGCACTTGCCGTTCACGTGGCGTCAGGCGAACCGGGGCGTCCGCCAGGGGTTGCTGCGAGTGTCGTGCGTTGTCAGTCATGTTTGAACTCCACGGGTGATTGAGCGAGGCATCGCTGCCGGTCTGCAATCACCTTACGAAGCGCAGGTCGCCCTGCTCCATCGCTACGGCTTGTAAAGAACTTTCGTACAAAACCGTCTGACGAAGGTTGCGCGATATTTGTCGACTTTCCTCGTGCTCCAAGCGGCATTTCGCTCGTCTCAACGCCGTTGTCCATTCGCCTTTCGCCTGGAGTCGTACAATGCGTTGCGTTTTGCCCCCACCATCCTGCCTCGGCCTGCTGGCTGCTTTCGCTGCCTCCCAGCCCGCCCTGGCGGCACCTTCGGTCGAGTTGGGCCAGGTGCTGATCACCGATGAGGAGCAGAACGACCTGACCGCCGCCAGCGAACGCCTGCACGAAGTGCCGGGCGCCAGCAACCTGGTGGACATGCAGCGTGTAGGGCAAGGCCGGGTTGCCAGCAACCAGGATGTACTGGCCTACCAGCCCGGGGTATTCGCGCAATCGGCGGGCAACGATGGCATCAAGCTGTCGATCCGCGGTTCGGGCATCAACCGCGCACCGGGGGCCCACGGTTCCGGGGTGTACACGATGTTCGACGGCCTGCCCCTGACCGGCCCGGGCGGTACGCCCTACGAGCTGTTCGAACCGCTGTGGCTGAGCCGCGCCGAAGTGCTGCGCGGCGCCAACGGCTTCGACCAGGGTTCCCTCGCCCTTGGCGGTGCAATCAACTACGTCACCCACACCGGCTACGACGCCGCGCCGCTGCAGGTGCGCTACGAAGTCGGCAGCCGCGGCTACCAGCACCGGCACATCAGCTCGGGGCAGGTGCTGGGTAACCTCGACTACTACGTGGCCCTGACCGATTCGGAATATGACGGCTACCAGGCGCACAGCAGCGGCAGCGCCAAGGGGGTTGCCGCCAACGTCGGCTACCGCTTCAACCCGAACCTGGAAACCCGCTTCTACCTGCGCTACCGGGAAACCGAGAACGAGTTGGCCGGGCGCCTGACCAAGGAGCAGATCAAGCACCACCCGCGCGCGGCCAACCCGGCCTACCTGGCCCGCGACGACAGCCGCCCGCAACCGGGCAGTACCTGGGTGGGCAACAAGACCACCTTCTACCTCGACGACGATGCGCGCCTGGAAGCTGGCCTGGTCTACCACGACTACCCGATGGACCTGCGCGAAGGCCCGATGCGCCTGAAGGTGGCCTATACCGATGTGAGCGGCACCTTGAACTACTTCCGCCGCGACACGCTGTTCGGCCACGAGAGCAAGACCACCGTCGGCTGGCGCACCACCAAGCACCTGCCCAACAGCGGTGCTTCGCAGTTCACCCGCAATGGCGACGTGTTCGGTGAGCGCACCCGCGACTTCACCTACCAGGGCTCGGACACCGTGCTGCATCTGGGCAATGACCTGGAGCTGGTACCGAACCTGTGGCTGACCACAGGCCTGGCGATGATCTATACCCGCCGTGAAAGTGATGTCACTTATCACCCTGCCGGGGGCGGCAAAGTGAGCCAGCATGACTGGGACTATGCACCACGCCTGGGGCTGCGCTATGACATCAGCCCGGACCTGCAGGTGTACGGCAACCTGAGCCGCTCGGTCGAACCACCCCATCCCTGGGCCCTGATCTGGAGTGCGCCCACAGCCAACCAACCGATCGAAATGCAAAACCAGACGGCCACCACACTGGAACTGGGCACACGCGGCGAATCGGCATTGGGGCATTGGGACCTGGCGTGGTACTACTCGCAGGTTCGCCATGAATTGCTGGCGGTGGAGATCGTGCAAGGCGCTCCGGCCAAGGAATTCAACGCCAGCGCCACCGTGCACCAAGGCGTGGAAGCCGGCCTCGACAGTACCCTGTGGGAACGTGCCGGTACTGGCAGGCTGAGCCTGCGCCAGGCCTATACCTTCAGTGACTTTCACTACCGCGATGACGACAAGTTCGGCGACAACCGCCTGCCGGGCATTCCGATGCACTACTACCAGGCCGAGCTGCGCTATGACTGGCCGAGCGGTTTCTACGCCGGGGTGAACACGCAGATGGCGTCGAAGGTGCAGGTGGACTACGCCAACAGCTACCACGCCGATGAATATGCCTTGCTCGGCGCACGCCTGGGCTGGGATTCACCGAAGCAGGACTGGCAGACCTGGCTGGACCTGCGCAACCTCACCAACAAGCGTTATGCGGCGACGATGACACCTGGCTACAACGATGCTGGAAAGGATGAGGCCCGTTCGACGCCGGGCGAAGGCTTTGGCGTGTATGCCGGGGTTTCCTACAGCTTCCGCTAATCCGCTGCGCACAGCTTTTTGTAGGAGCGGCCTTGTGTCGCGAAAGGGCTGCGCAGCAGCCCCGGCAATTTATGTTGCGAAGCTGAAATCCTGGGGCTGCTGCGCAGCCCTTTCGCGACACAAGGCCGCTCCTACAGGGTTCGTGCGCTCAGCGATGATTGCTCAAGGCAGGTCAAACCGCCCTGTTCAACTTCACCCAGGAAGCGAACTTGTCGATAAACGCCTGCAAGAACGGTCGGGTCTTGTCATTGAGCTTGCCCGAATCCTCGAACAGGCTAGCCGCGCCGCCAATGTAGGCCTCGGGCATCTGCATGCACGGCATGTCCAGAAACACCAGCGACTGGCGCACGGCATGGTTGGCACCAAAGCCACCAATGGCCCCAGGCGACACACTGACCACTGCCGCCGGCTTGCCACTCCAGGCGCTTTGCCCGTAGGGCCGCGAGCCCACATCGATGGCATTCTTCAGGCCGCCAGGTACCGAGCGGTTGTACTCCGGGGTAACGAACAGCACCGCATCACTGCGGCGGATCTCGTCGCGAAAACGCTTCCACGCTTCCGGCGGTGCTTCGGCCTCGACATCCTCGTTGTACAGCGGCAAATCGCCAATCTCGACGATTTTCAGGGCAAGGCTGGACGGCGCCAGCTCCGAGAGTGCGCGGGCGATCTTGCGGTTGTAGGAGTCCTTGCGCAAGCTACCGACGACCACTGCTACCGAATACACCTGGCTCATGGCAATTTCCAACCTCTGCTGGGTAAAGGGACGTTGTAGTTATAGATGACCGTTCCTCGGCGCTTTGGTTTTTTTTCCGCGGGGCGAAAACTTCCGACGCTGTTCCACGGTCTATGCCTGCAGACATTTCCCACGTAATTCAGAGGTTTCCACCCAAATGGCAGCAGTAATGGTCGGCCAATTCCACGCCCGTGACGCCGAAGGCCGCATCTACCCCGTGCACGAGTTCCAGGAATCGACCCTGCAAACCGACGGCAGCACGCTGGGCGCCCCCATCACCACCTATCGCCTGGCCATCGGCGACAAGGTCAACCACCTGGGTGAAAACCGCTTCGAACTGGCGCGCAGCGGCGTCGAGATCATTCGCATTCCCTGATGCAATCCACCGTGTAGCGGCCGCTTTCGTTCTGCAGGCCGTGCACGTCGGCGACGAAACCTGGGAAGCCTTGGTTGAACGCCCGGGCGAAGGCCAGGTAATCGACAATCGAGCGGGTCGCCTCGGTGAACCGCTCCCCCGGCATGATCAACGGAATACCAGGCGGGTACGGCACCAGCATCACCGCTGCCACCCGCCCCAGCAGCGCCTCGATCGGCACCGCCTCCACCTCACCGCGTACCATCTGGTCATAGGCCCAGGCCGGGCTCACGGCTACCTCCGGCAAGCGCGTGAACAGCCGCTTCAGCTGCTTGGCCGTGGCATTGGCGCGGTAGCAGCCATGCAACTGGTCGCACAGGTCGCGCAGGCCCATGCCCTGGTAGCGTGAGGCATCGGCAGCCACCACGCTCGGCAGGCAATTGCTCAGGGCGGTATTGCCGTCATAGTGGCGCTTGAACTCCAGCAACTCGGTGAGCAAGGTGCTCCACTTGCCCTTGGTGATGCCCATGGAGAACAGCACCAGGAAGCTGTACAGGCCGGTTTTCTCCACCACCAGCCCCCGCTCCCAGAGAAACTTGCTGACCACTGCCGCCGGGATGCCATGCTCGCCCAGCGCACCGCCCGCGCTCAGGCCTGGCATTACCAGGGTCACCTTCAGCGGGTCGAGCAGCACATAGTCGTCCGCCACTTCGCCAAAGCCATGCCACTCCGCCCCCGGCTGCAGCAGCCAGTCCTGCGCGGCCAGGCGGTGGATGCCTTCGGCGCTCGGCGGCTGCCAGATGCTGAACCACCAGTCGTCGGCGGCGATGTGCTCGCGCAGGTTGGCCAGCGCACGGCGAAAGCTCAGCGCCTCGTCGAACATTTCTTGCAGCAGCGAACGCCCGGCCGGCCCTTCCATCATGGTCGAGGCCACGTCCAGCGAAGCGAGAATGCTGTACTGCGGCGAGGTCGAGATGTGCATCATGAACGCTTCGTTGAAGCGGTCACGGTCCAGTTGGCGCCTGGCCCCGTCCTTCACATGAATCATCGAGGCCTGGCTGAACGCGGCCAACAGCTTGTGGGTGGAATGGGTGCTGAACACCAGCGGGCTGTCTGCCGCGCAGGCCGTGCCCATGGCATAGCGCCCGGTGAAGAACTCGTGGAACGCCGCATAGGCGAACCAGGCCTCGTCGAAGTGCAGCACCTCGACACTGGCGCCCAGGGTCTGCTTGATCAAGCCGGCGTGGTAGCACAGGCCGTCGTAGGTGGAGTTGGTCACCACCGCCAGCTTGATGCGCTGCCCGCGATCACGGGCGAGAGGGTTGGCCTGGATCTTCGCCTGGATCGCCTCGGGGCTGAACTCGCTGAGCGGGATCGGGCCGATGATCCCGAGTTCGTTGCGCTCGGGGCACAGATAGAGGGGAATGGCACCGGTCATGATGATCGCGTGCACCACCGATTTGTGGCAGTTGCGGTCCACCAGCACCAGGTCGTCGCGGCCGACCATGGCGTGCCAGACGATCTTGTTGGCCGTGGAGGTGCCATTGATGACGAAGAAGGTGTGGTCGGCGCCAAAGTTGCGCGCGGCCCTGGCTTCGGCTTCGGCCAAGGGGCCGGTGTGATCGAGCAGCGAGCCCAGCTCCGGCACGGAAACGGACAGGTCCGAGCGCAGGGTGTTTTCCCCGAAGAACTGGTGAAAGGCCTGGCCCACCGGGCTTTTGCGATAGGCCACGCCGCCACCGTGGCCCGGGGTGTGCCAGGAATAGTTGGACTGCGCGGTGTGCTGCACCAGGGCCTTGAAGAACGGCGGCAGCAGGCCGTCGAGGTAGATATGTGCGGCACGCGCCACCTGGCGCGCAAGAAACGGCACGGTGTCTTCGAACAGGTAGAGGATGCCGCGCAGCTGGTTGAGCTCGCTCATGGCTTCGGCGGGGGCGTTTTCCAGGGTCACCTGTTCGCCCAGGGCGAAAATCGGCAGGTTGGGAGCACGCAGGCGGGCCAGGCGGATCAGCTCGGCCATGTTCTGCAGCAGGTGGGTATTCTCACCGACGCCCTCGGCGGCAATCAGCATGCAGGCCAGGCCATGGTGGGTGGCGGCGACCAGGCAGGCCTCGGCATGGTCGGCGGCGGCGAGGATGGCAAAGCCGTCCTGACGCAGTTCCTCGGCGATGCCCCGCACACGCTCGCCAGCGACGCTGTCGGCCTTGATGGCGCGGTGCACGATGAGGATGGGGAACTTGAGGTCCTTGTACATCAGGTGGCTACCTCCGAAGGACATGGCGTCCATTTCAGGGTAGTAGAACCTGTGTGGTCAGGACCGGCATCGCCTCCAAGACATGCGCAGGATCTGTAGGAGCAGCCTTGTGCTGCGAAGAGGCCATTTCTGCTGAAGAAGATCTGTTGCCCTACCGGCCTCTTCGCAGCACAAGGCTGCTCCTACAGGTACATCACCTGCTTCGGAACTTGTGATGAACCTGTGGGAGCGGGTTCACCCGCGAAAGGGCCGGAGCAGGCGAAAGATCAGCCAGCAGGTGTCTCGGTCAGAGCCTGCCACATGGATGGCCCACCCGCCGACTTGGCAATGGCCGCCAGGCGCTCGGCATGCGCCTCCAGCTCCTCGGCACTGGCCATGATCACCCGCCCGGGCGCCCGCCCGGTAATACGGCGAATCTCGCTGCCACCAGCACCCGTCCCTTCATCCCCGGCTTCTGCCCCATGCCCGGCCAGCGACAGGCTGGTCTGGCCACCGGTCATTGCCAGGTAGACGTCAGCCAGCAGTTCCGAGTCGAGCAATGCGCCGTGCAGCTCACGGCCCGAGTTGTCGATGTCGTAGCGTTTACACAGCGCATCCAGGCTGTTGCGCTGCCCCGGGTGGCGCGAGCGCGCCAGCAGCAGGGTGTCGAGGATGGTGCAGTGCTGCGAAATGTCCGCGCGGTCCTGCTGGCCCAGCAAGGCAAATTCGTTGTTGATGAAGCCAACGTCGAACGCCGCGTTGTGGATGACCAGCGTGGCGCCCTGGATGAACTCGAAGAACTCCTCGGCAACATCGCCAAAGCGTGGCTTGCCGACCAGGAAGGCATCGGTGATGCCGTGGACGTTGATGGCGCCCTCGTCACTCTCGCGGTCCGGCTGCAGGTAGACGTGGAAGTGCCGCCCGGTCAGGCGCCGGCCGATGACCTCGACACAGCCGATCTCGATGATCCGGTGGCCTTCGCTGACCGGCATACCCGTGGTTTCGGTATCGAGAATAACGATACGTGGTTCGGTATTCATGTCAACCATAACTCTCTTTCCGCGTCTATTTCCAAGAAAAATAGTACCATAACCGCAAATGAGGTGCCAAGAACTCGTGATAAAAATGTAAACGAAGGTTGTCAATCCTTGATACACCGGTCAAAATGTAAACATGAAATTTCAGATCAAGAATTACATTGCCCAGAGCGGCGAGCGCTACTCATTTCTGTTCGCCCCGGAGGATGAGGGCGTACCTCTCTTCTACCCCGCTGTCTACGTATCCCGTAGCCTCAGAGAGAACCACACTCACCAGACACAGCTTGTGGCTCTTGACGCCATCCGCAGGCTGTGTGAGTGGGAGCGAGATAGAGGAATTAACCTCGAAGACCGTCTGCTCGCACAGACTCTTCTGAATGCCCAGGAGGTCGATGATCTTGCAGGGCACATGAAAGCACGTCGTTCGGGCAAGCCGGGGCAAACTATTACTCCTCGAAAGTTCAATGTGTACTGGGGGTGCGTGCGTTCCTATATTGCCTGGTTGACGGATGAACTTTTCCCGAATGTTGATGAGGCTGCTGTTCGTAAGCTGGTAGAGAAGCAGGCGGAACGGCTTCAGGCAAAAACTCTTCGTCGCGTAGGCTCCAGTGCCCGCAAAAGACATTCTCTCTTGAATGAGAAATTTACGGAGTCAGCCCGCGAACTACTTGTTGAACTCTTCGCCTCCCCGTTCCTGGGCATGTCCACTGCAACACATCGCGGTACTCGCTTGCGCAACGTAGTGATGGCCAGGATTCTTTATGAAACCGGAATGCGGCGCGGCGAGCTTCTTTCGCTAAAATTACGAAATTTTACGGAGTCGAGTGGCGGGCGATTGCCCTACCTGGAAGTTGAACGCAACCATGACGACGAACTTGATCACAGGACACATCAACCGGTAGCTAAGACCCAAGGCCGGATCTTGGCTATTTCCTACGGATTGGAAGAGCAGATAAAACAGTACCGTACCGAGTACAGGGCGGAAATCCAAAACGTCGGTTTCGGAGACGAAGATTTCCTCTTTTGCGTACACCAGTCTGGCAAAACTGTCGGCAAAGCACTCACTGTGAATGGTTTCAATACAGCAATTAACTATCTGAAAAATAAATTTCCCGCCATTGGCAGGAATTTACACCCACACGCATTCCGCCATGACTTCAACTACCGCTTCTCGCTTCATGCCGATCAAATGGGTTGGACGGAGGCCCAAGAAGCAGAAGCCCGCGAAGAAGTTAACGGATGGGCTACGGGCTCAGACATGGCCAAGGTGTACAACCTGCGCCATCGCAGAGAAAGAGCCATGGAAATTGGCGTGAAGATTGCCCGCGACACAGAGCGACCCGTGTAATGATAAAAGGAAATACCGCTGCTGCCGCCCAGCTTGATGAAGAACTAGAGGCGCTGGACATCCAGCAAGAAGATCTTGCCGTGGATCTTTACGCGACCGCTCCCCCAGAGAAACCTGGAAGGATATTTTGGGAAGAAGACCGCTATGTTCAACTTGGCTTGGGCAGTGTCGACTGCTCGCTATTCATGTCGAGACTTTCGAATGAGGATAAGGAGTCTTTCAAAAAACACATCCTCACACATGGTGAAGACCAGATACTAAGCAGCTCTAGCTTGCTACATCTGGTTCGGGCGTTTGCCTATAGCGGGAGAGAGCTCCCCCCAAAGAAGTTTGACGTTATTTGGGCAAGCAGATCTCTTGACAACATAAATTTTAGGCACACAAAATATAAAATCCGAAAATTCCTTGAGTACTGGAGCGACCGATATCCTGATGCGGTAAGCAATGACGCTTTAAATTTTCTCGCTCAAGCTGCGCCCTTTAAAAATAAATCAAACAATGTCGAATCGGACGACCCCGAAAAAAGCTGGCTTTCAGATGATGAGTATGCAGATGTCATGAAGGCCATTTGGAATTTCTATGATGAAACAAATGCACATCAGCCCACTCTGATCAGACTGTTGTCAATGCAGTATGCCAGACGCCCCGTCCAGCTTAGAAGCCTAAAGTTCTGCGACCTGAAATCAGGCACAGAGAAGATGCTTAGTCAAATCCCTGATCCGGAAATTCATTTCCCGTCAGCGAAGGAGCAAGACGCAGATGTCGACTTTCGAGGTGGAAAGTTTGAGATCCATCCGGTAGCGGATCACCTCTGGAACATGCTCACCATCCAAAAGAAGCACATCAAGGTATTGTTCTTTGAGACCATGGGGATCGAACTATCCGAAAGCCAGCTCGAGCAAGTACCAGTTTTCACTACCGCGCTCCGCATCAAAAACGCATGTGATTCGCTAAAAAACAAACTGGGCCTTAATCCTGCGCTTAATACAAGCGACTCGCTGTTTCACTTGCCTTCCGGCTTGATTGGAAAGGTTCTCAGTTATGAGGGCAATGGCGGCAGCACCGATGCGCGTAAACGCAACTATCCGGTTCATCCTCCTCTACCCATAAGCGTCAGAACTGGGCAACCAATCGTGGTGAATGCTACGCGTTTGCGACACACCCGAGTTCGCCAGCTTGCTCGGCAAGGGGTAAAGAAGTCGGTCATTTCTTATTGGCTGGGTCATAACGACGACAATGCCCTGAAGTCCTATTATCACGATCCAGCAGAAGAAGCTCGCCAGCTCGATCAGGCGATGTCCAAAGGACTGACGCCAATCGCCATGGCATTCCATGGGCGAATCATCTGCACGGATGCGGAGTCCACTCACCCTACCGATCCTAGCAAACGTGTCGAGCTTGCCAAGGGCTATCAGTTGCACTATGTGGGGCGGTGCGGGAAATATAGCTTTTGCAGTACAACATCGATTCCGATCCCTTGCTATATGTGCAAGAACTTTGAGCCTTTGATTGATGCTCCCCATCAAGAAGTCCTCGAAGCGCTCCTCTACAGGCAGCAGCAAGAGCAGGAGTTGATCCGGCCAGGAAGCATGAGGAATTTGCTCAACCCGATCGACCTATCCATGGATATCATTGCAGTCCGCCGTTGCATTCAGTTGTGCGATGCAAAACGTAAAAGTATGAACCAGCCACAATGTTAAAGCTGATCAGTTTCAACCCAAATCCTAAGGTATCCCCGTCGACTAACCTCAGAGAGTTCATAGCCTTTTGCCGTGACAAACTTACTCTTTGGAACGGCGCGGACGGTTTTACCTGGGAAGATGTTTCTTGGCCAGACAGCTATAGAAATTCGAAGGTAAGATTTACCAACTTGGATAGCACCAAGCTACATAAAACTGTGGCACCTACCGATGGCCAATTGATGCACCCAGCGTTTATGGACATTGCTAAAGCCTATCTGCGCTACAAGCATAGTACTAAGCCCCATCGCAATATGCCCCGAGAAGTGCAGGCATTGCGCGCTCTTGACCGAGCCATGGTTGAAGACATGGGAGTGCCTGACATTACAAAGATCCAGCAGTATCACTTCAACAGGGCATGTGATTTCTTAGAGAGTTACTCTGCGCGCCAAAATATTGCTAACTCGCTACAGCAGATATTGGCTCTGCTATCCGAAAAGCTGATCGTCCCGGCTGAAGTTATTCGGTGGGCCCACCCGTATGGTGGTAAAAATTCTTATGAAAAAAAACGGGGAGACCGAGCCCCAGACGAAGTCAAGGCGGCAAAGGTCGCCAACCAGGACGCCTTTTTCAGCATTGCAGACGTGTTTGCTAAGCCGGTATCTCAGCTAGACGACAGCGACATCATGGTGACGTCGATGACTGCGTTGTTTCTGAGTGCTCCAATGCGAATTGGCGAGACGCTAGGATGGCGCCCGGATTTCCTGCGATCAGACAATGATTCAGAAGGTAACCCCCAGAGCTATCTGGCGTATTACGTTCCAAAGACCCGCAGCTATACGCGCAAGGCGGTTCCTACCACCATGCGGGATGTGGCCGAGATCGCGGCTCAGCGACTCATCGAGATTACCAATGAGGGACGAAAGCTCGCTTTGTACATGGAGACTGAGCCAGTCAAGTTCTACAGACACGCCAATTGCCCCGCTATACCAGATGACCAAGTCCTTACCAGGGATCAGGTAGCCCAGGCTCTAGGTTTTTCTGAACGCAAACACTGTGAGGATTTCATACGATCGCACACAGGTAGCTATTCCCTCACCGGATTCACGCTGGATTCTCTCTGGCAGATCGTGGTGGCCGAGCACCGCAAGAAGAACCCGTTCTTCCCCTATCAAGAAAAGCCCATTGCAGGGTTAGTCCCACTCAAGATGAGTGAATCCCTGATGTGCTTCAGACGATTGCAGCTAGGTGTCCGAGCCAGTACATCCCCCGTACTTCTGGCTCCCTTCAACCCAGACTACTACCGAAAGCGGCTGGACGGTGCTATCAAAGCTGACCGAAAAAACCAGCGCCCGCTCTGTTTTTTCACCAAGCACGGCTATGACCCTAATCGATTGAATTCGCATGCACTGCGGCATTTTATGAACAGGCTGGCCAAGCAGCACGGGGTGCCGATTGAGCAGATAACTGAGTGGAGTAGCCGCGCGACGGTTCGCCAAACGCCAACCTACTTGCATGAGACGGCTGAACAGCGTCTGGTCAAGGCAGTAGCGATCGAAGACCCGGAAAAAGTGCAGCGAATACTCGATCCAGTAACCGAAGAAGAAGCGGCTGCCTATGGCCATGGGCCGTTCCATCGTAGCCGATATGGCATCTGCCGCCGTAGCTGGCGCTTAGGGCCATGCAATAAGTTTGCAGATTGCACGAACTGTTCAGAGCTGGTGGCCTGCAAGGGTGATAAAGTTGCGCTGAAAGCGGTCAAAACGGACAGAGATAACATGGCGGGCACCTATGAAGCTGCCATGCAAGCGGTTGAAGCAGGTGAGCGCTCAGCCTCGCTATGGATAGATAAAGCGCGCCCCCAGATCAGCAGACTGACCGAGTTCGTCAACGTGCTGGAGAACCCTCAAATCCCTGACGGCACACCTATTCAATTGCTGGGCACAGATTTCAGCCATGAAAAAGTAATGGTGGAACAGAAAGCTATAGAGAACGGGGTTGTGCTGCTGGATCGAGCTAAGCTCGGTGCAGAGTATGGTGAGGAACTGCTGGATATGCTGGACTTGCTGCTCCACGAATGAGGAAATTAAATGCCTAAAGTCATTACAGATCAGCAGACACGCGACATTTGCCGCATGATCAACAAGTGGGACAGCCAACATAAGTTGGACTGGAACACTATATGCCTAGGCGCTCAGGAGATTCTGGGCTGGAGCTCGCCTCCGACCCGACAAGCGCTGAATAAAAAAATAACTATCAAACTTGCTTATCAAGCGAAGAAAGACTCTCTTCGAAAAGAAGCCGAGAGAGTCACCAGGCTACCCCGGCCCAAGACGATTCAAGATGGCGCTGAAAGAATTGCACGCCTCGAAAAAGAGATTGAGCGCTTGAATCTTGTGAATTCAAAAATGGCCGAAGTCATCCGCATTATCAGTCACAATGCCAGCTCTAAGTTTAAAAGGCATGAGTTGATGAAACCAATCCCACCATCAAAACATGCCTGAGGCCCTGTCAAACCGGATCACCACTAAAGCGCCTCAAGTGACAGCAGCAGCTTTCTGATTTCAGAAAATTGGTCTGCTCCCAGGATGACCGAGCCCGCCCTCGCCGGCGAGCATGCCCTCAACGAACTCGATGGACATCTCCAGTTCGCCCTCGGCTTCCTTAAAGACCGACTCGAGAGATGGATGTGCGCCTGAGGCGCGAAGCTTTGCTATCAGATCCAGGAACTCTCGGCCTTGGGCCATGGGCATTTGAATGCTGCAGTACACGGTGTCCTTCGCGTCACGGCTCATAAGTGCCTCCATCAGAATTTGTCTTGGCCGGGCGCGCCCTCACGGGCCGGCTGTCGTGAACCGAGCCGCTCGCCACAGCGGCGTCTCGGCCCTCCGGGCGTCCATCCTCGCGCCTACGCCATCCTGGCTGCGCGCTCCGCTTGCTCATGGGAAGCATAAATCGACGCAAGGCGCGCTAGCCCTTTCGATCCCGGGCCGCTCTGTGACGCTCAAGGTGGGCCATTTCCTGCCACCACTTTGAAAGAAACTTCAACCAGTCATGCAGATAGGCGCCTTCAGCCACTCGGGTTGAACCGTAGCTTGCACACAAGAAGCGCTCACGCCATGGCTCCGGTATAGCGTCGTCCCGTACGATGGATATCCCAATCGAATGGGGCTCAGAGGCTACCTGATACGCGATCTCGTCAACGGTGGTTATCCGACCTGACCCAAGCCAAGCTTGTTCCTGCTGGTCAATCTCATCCAGCACCCTCAAAACACATAGTGCTCTTGGATCACCAGGGTCAAGATGGGCGAGCGTCCACAATGTCCTCCGCCGTCGGCTTTCACGGAGATGAAGTGAATCATCACTGGCCATTGCGTGAATTCCTAGTGAGGTTGGCCACCGAGTCCGTCGTCACCGGCAGCACGCGTTCTACAAACTCAATCGACATCTCAAGTTCGCTCTGCATCTCGTTGAATACAGATTCCAGGCCAGGGTGTTTGCCGGAGGCGCGGAGTTCGGAGATGAGTCTGTGAAGCTCGTACCCATCGGCCATTGGCATTTGGACGTTGCAGTAAACAGTGTCTTTGGTGTCTCGACTCATGCGGCCTCCGGTTTGCTTTCGGATGTTAGCTCACCTGGGTATTAAGCCGTATTGGAGGGGACTGGAGGCGCCCTTCGGGACGGCTGTCGTGCACCAAGCCGCCTGCTGGCGTCTCGGCCCTTCGGGCTTCCATCCTCGCCCCTCCCGCTACGCCTGCGCGCTCCGCTTGCCCTTAACGTTGACAACTCATTGCGTGACGGTGGTGCGCAGAGATGACGGCGAAGATCAAACCACCCTTTTCTATTACTTATGGAGTTTGCTGAATCGGGTTGCTAGAGTCGCGGGCTCTATCACCATCCAGCTTTGTGGGTCAGCCGTGCATTTTACCATCCGCCAAGCAGCATGGAGGAAAAATGCTGCCGCTAAACCGCCTTCGACTACAGCCCATTTCGTTATCTGCGATAACTCAACTCCTGTAATACCCAAGAATCTCCCGATATAAACGTTGGCGAACCACCCCAAAACAAATACGACAGCAAAAGCTATCATCGCGTAAAAAGCCAAGTGGAAAGGAACTTGCCACCGATACTTGGTAGCAAATTCCCTCACGCCTTTACTATTTTCAAATCCGTAGAGCACTCCAAAGTTTTTCTCTTTCTTTTTGGAGTTTTTGACAATGGCGTACAGCGTAACATCGTCACCTTCATTAAGCTCTTCGTAAAACTCCGTTTCCATCTGGATGTTAGGTATTTTCTGGCCGTCCAGGCTAACGGTCGCTTTAAGCCCCTTGCTCATCCGATCCGTCACCTTGACGTAATCGAGCTTTCCCGAGACTTTCGCGCAGTCGAATTTAATCACTACATATCCTATGAATTCAGCCAATCGAGGTATGTGGCTCAGCACCCACCCAGCCTAGTAAGCGAGGCTGGAAGCACCGATCCAGACTGCTCACGCAAGCCTGATCGCCCCACTAAGGGGACTATAAACCGTCGAATGGGGCATGGCAATCTGACTTCATGCTCCATTTGCTGGAGCGTTTTATGCTGCCCCGCCATGCACTCGCGGCTGTCATCCGCGCTCTCCGAGCGGTGAAGGGTGTGAGCCAGGCGGAGTTGCCTGCAGACCGCAAGCACCTCTACAAGCTCGAAGCCGGTTTTTCGAACATAAGCTTAGAGATGCTCGTCCAGCTGGCTCAAACGCTGAAGATGGAACCGTCAACGCTTATGGTTCTAGTGCAGTCGGCTGACCAAGCGGCGTCTCCAGAGTTCGTCCTGGAAAAGATTAGAGCTGAGTTGGACGAGTTTGGTCGGTTGGGCGGCTCTGCAGAATTGGCTCGGCAGCTCGAAATGGGAGGCCAGAAAGCCAGAGCCGCTGCCAGGGATAGCCGCACTGCTGAAATTCAAGCGTGCAAAGCCAAAGGTCTTACCCAGCGCGAGACTGCTGCTGAGCTCTCCCTATCAAAATCTACGGTTGCTAGGGCCTGGTAACGGCAGGCCATGCGTACCCCTCCGATGGGAGAACTTTTGTCCTCCATGTCGATTACCTCACCTAGCCTACTCCCCGATAGGCACTGGCGCTGTTGATTCAGAGGGGGCCAGGGGATAGCCAAAGGTGTAATTGCCTGGCACCAGACCCTCAGCTTTGAGGAAGTGCCCTTTTGATCAACACTTTGAATGCCCGCTGACAAAAGCCAGAGACCCCAAGCAAGAACCTAAACCGCCATGGGCGGTTTTTTTTCGCCTTCAGCTTCATCCCGCCTCGGAGAGAAATCATGACCATGCATGCAGCAGCACGCCATAAGCGTCTGGCCAAGTCACCTTCCGAACTCCGGCATTTAGGGCGATGGTGTCCGCGTATTTTTAAACGGACGCGATCACCCTTATCGCCAGGATTTCCATGCTCCAACGAAGCTCCTATCCGAAACCATTCAAAGCCCAAGTCGTTCAGGAATGCCTGCAACCTGGCGCAACGGTGTCCAGTGTCGCCATCAGCCACGGCATCAATGCCAACGTCATCCGCAAATGGCTGCTGCTCTATCGAGATCAGCCCGCAGCGGCCTTACTACCGGCATTCGTCCCACTAAAAGCCACGCCTAAACGGCCAGTCGAAGCGTTAGTGATCATCGAGTTGCCCATGGCCGGGCAAGTGATCACGGTGAAATGGCCAACCTCAGATCCCGAGGGCTGCGCGCAATTTATGCGGGCTGTTGCTCAATTATCCGCATCGATGCGATCTGGCTGGCGACCGAGCCGATGGACATGCGCGCGGGTATCGAAACCGCATTAGTCCGGGTGATCGCGGTGTTTGGTGCGGCGAAGCCGCACTGCGCTTACCTGTTCGCCAATCGCCGAGCCAACCGGATAAAAGTGCTGGTGCATGACGGTGTGGGCGTCTGGCTCGCAGCGAGACGACTGAACCAAGGCAAGTTCCACTGGCCCGGCATTCGTCATGGCAGCGAGATCGAACTCGACAGCGAACAACTTCAGGCATTGGTGCTGGGCCTGCCCTGGCAGCGCGTCGGTGCATCTCAAAGATGTGCTGTCGCGGCTGCCGAACCAGCGGGCCAGGGAGATCGGCCAACTGCTACCGCATCAGTGGGTGCCGGCCTGAATCACGCTGAGTTGGTGTGCGCTACGGAACACCCTTTCTTATCGTCTCGGGTCATACGAGTTGAGTACCGCATCCCACTGCATTTCATGGTCTTCGACCGCAACATTCCATTCGCAACCAGACACCGCGATACGAATGTCCGATAAGCACTTACACCAATGTTGTATGCCGACCCATGGTGCGTCTTCTTGGTTATCAGGGAGCTTAGTGGCGCCCGAAAACACGAGGCCCTTCTTTAGAAAACGACTTGGCTCCAGGTTGGTTGAGAAATCGAATGACTCCCAATTCAGGCCAGAGCCGAGGGAGAGGAATCGTTCGATTTGATCACCTACACAGTGGCGACGAACAATCTCCTCAATAACGGTTACCTCGTTCGAGCTGAGCGGGGCCTTTCGCCTAGCAGTGTAGTAGATGGATATTGCCAAAATGCGCCCTCAGACCCGGTAACCGTGATTGGGGTGAAGGATACCGGGCTTGCGTCCTTTCGACTACGCAAGGTGTGTTAGCCGGACACTTACCGCGCTCCATTCGAGGCACACCGACCAATTCCAGCTAATAGAGAGGAAGACAACCTATCAACTACAAGCGAGGGTGCTTCAAGGCCAACTGGTCTGCTAGCAGCTTGCCTTGTTAACTTAATAGTAGTCGTCAAATCTATCGGCAAAGCGGCGCTGAGTTTCCCCGTACCCTCCACAGCTACGACAATCATCCCCGTTTAAATGCCCTTTCCCATTGCATTTTGGGCATTTAATCACTTTAAAGCTCGCAAAATCAGTAGCGTCCGACTGCGCTTTAGTCATCTCGCCATACCCCCCGCAAGCTGGGCAATCTCCACCATTGTAAGTCGAGCTTCCCTTACAGAGGCGGCACTTACAAACATCAAAATCAGACAAATCAACATTGGCTGCGTCTTTTGCCAACAGCGTGCACTCCCCCCTGCACACTGGGCAGTCATCCCCATTGAATAAGCCCTTGCCATTACACAAGGGGCATTTAACATCTTTATAGGAACTGACATCTACTTGCCCAGCTTGCCACCTAGGAAGCTTTCTCTCCCCATGACACTCACGACAGTCATCACCCTTCCAACTCCCACGACCTTTGCATAGCGGACAATCAACTTTGTCGAAGTCTTTGAACTCCGTCATATCTGAAAAGCGACGTTCAAGTTCTCCTTCACCGTGACAAACCGGGCAGTCCTCACCTTCATGAACCCCACGTCCGTCGCACAATTGGCAGGTGATCAATTTGAAATCGACAAGATCGGGGTATACGCCCTCATCGATCGCGCCGTCCGCGTGGCAAACCGGACAGTCGTCCCCGTTGTAAGCCTTGGTTCCCTCACAAAGCGGACAGCGCTTCAGGCCACTCTTCTCTAAAAACTCATCCTCGAAAGAAACTGCATCCACCAGACGCTGAGAAATGGTCTTTGCTTTAGCCTTTTTGCCAGGCGCAATCTTCTTGGTGAGTTTTTGGAGAGTGTCGCTTACCTCTTCCACATCAGAGTAAGAGGCCAGTTTGGGCAGGAGATTCAACACTCGTCCCCCCAAGTCTTCGATCGCCCGAAGGGCAGCAGAGGACTGCGTGATACGGAGTTGCTGTTGAATGGTCTCGCAAAGAGATAAGGTCGCTGCAATCTGCCTGCTAATCTGCGCTTGCCCAAGCCACGCATGCCTGCTGAAATACTGCAAGGCCTTTTTAACAGACCGAATATCGCTGTTGTCAGCCCCCTTTGGCCCGAAGCTACCGTTATCCAACTTCGTGTGGTGATTGGCGCACAGCCAAATCAGATTGTGAGGGTGATTATTTTTGCTAATTGCCACGTCTCGAATGTGAGCCGCCTCACCCGCCTGTCCAGACGCTTTGCAGAGCGCGCACTCAAGGTTAGCTTCTTGCTTAATTTCAGACCGTATAGACTTGGGCAGATGAGGTCGCTTACCTTTATCAGCTGGCCACGGTTGCTTGAGCCAGTTATCGTAGGCAATAAGCTCGTCGGCCTCAAAATAAAAGGTGTCGCCAACTTTTTTCGCAACTACCAGCTTCCGAGAATCATCCTTCTTCACTGCGTAGGACGAAAAGTACCGCAGCAATTTCGGCGACATCCCGACCATGGCAGCTGCCTCGTATTCGTCCAGAAGTTCGCTTCCCATCGCCTAAACCGTTCCGTGAGTATGGAGTACCGGCTGCATTTTACGTCCCGGGTGCAGGCAGTGGAAGCACTCAGTCTCAGCACAAAAACTCTCGCCTGGACATGATCCGTATGCCTACCTCAAGGACGTGCTGACGCAACTGCCAACGAGATCGACGCTCTTATCCCACATCAGTGGACGCCTGCTTAACGAGCGCAAGGTGTGTTCGCGGTTCGCTTACAGCACGCCTTCTGCGCGAAGCAAAACATGTAGTGGCATTTACCGGGGCAGGAGCATCAGCGGAGAGCGGGATTCCAACGTTTAATGATGCGTTGACGGGATTGGGAGCGATTCGACCCATCAAGGTTGGCTACCCAAGAGGCTTATCATGCTAAATCTGACCTTTGCTGGGGTTGGTATGAGTGACGCCGGCGGAAGGTGGCCCAAGCTCAACCCAATCATGCCCACCTAGGAATCGTCGAGCTTGCCAAGCATGTGCCCAACGTTACTGTCGTGACCCAAAATGTGGATGATCTCCATGAGCGGGCCGGGAGCAAGGGAGTCATCCATCTGCATGGCAGCATTCGCTCGCCTCGTTGCCAAAATTGCGGGGTTGCAGACACCTCACCGCTTCCTTCTGAGGCACTACCGGAGGAAGTGGCACGGATAGAGCCGCCGAGATGCAACATGTGTGGTGGGACTGTTCGACCAGGGGTGGTTTGGCTTGGAGAGATGTTGCCGGAGGAAGCTTGGGGCAAAGCCCTTGCGGCTGCTGAGGACTGCGACTTTTTTCTATCAGTCGGAACGTCCGGGATTGTTTACCCTGCAGCAGAGCTTCCGCTTCGCGCCTTGGGCCGAGGTGCTACGGTCGTTCACGTTAACCCGAAGCGCTTTGAAATCAGTAGTCGAGAGCTCTTTTTGGAAGGTAGAGCCTCGGAAATGCTACTAGCCCTCCTCAGTGCCGCCTTTCCTAGCGCTGAGTCCTAGATCCATTCTTCTTCACGTGCGATGCTTATCAGATAGCTCCAGCCTGCATGAATATCCCCATACGCTAGTTCAGCTTGGCGTGACGTTCAACCTGTGCGATGAGCTAAGCCCCTCGGCCCACCTCTAGCGCGGTTGGGGGAACGAACCATAGGGGGCATGCAAGTACATTATTGGTTAGATGTACAGGTCAAACTCGTTATAGATTCACGGCCCAAAGCCGATATAGATAGACAAAGCTTGCTTATGCGACAAAACTCATTGATTTGCAATTGAGCTTCCTGACTACAAGGAGCGTTATCCAGTGTTAGATCTTATCTACATCATCGAAGAGCAGCTTGCATCTCCCCTTTGCAAGGATGGGGGCACTAGCTACACGCCAAACTTCACTATCCCAGGGCATGACACTGTAGCGTTGGCAGAAAAGCCAACTTATTCAGTTGCAGCTATAACTGCAGCCAGTGTCGCTAAGACGATTCTATTCCCATTAGTGCCTTTTTCCTTAATCACTGCCGCAGCGGCAGCTAACGCTGCCGGCATTAGTGCATCGTTCGCTGCCAAAGATCGCAGTGCGCCCTCAGAGGAATCTGACCTAGCCGGATCAGCAGTAACCGAAGAAGCACGCATGGTCGCTGCCTACGTACAACACCACTCGCTATCACGAAGCCAAGCAAAAGACGCAGGCTACCGTTTCCAACCAGGGCACCCAGTCGTAGGCAAGGCTTACCGCAGGCACCCGCTGTCCGACTACTCAACTCCGGACAACGGAAACCTTTACATCCCAAGCGATAGTTACGATGCAATCCTACTGGAAGAGCGCGAATCAGAGCTGATCAAGCTGTTAGTACATCTTGGGGCAACCAAAATCAGCATCACCAAGAAGGCCTCGGATAAAAACCTGAACGCAATCACTGCAGAAGCCTCTCTGAAAATGGGGCCTATGGGCGGTGGCGATGTCAGTTACACCGGTAAATCCGAACGCGACACTGATACGCTAAATACCCGGGAATTCTCGTTAACCGGCCGGCCGTGGAAGACGGATAGCAAGTTAGATCGTGAAAGCTTTTTCTGGCTTTCCTATGAGCCGTCTTGGAAAGCTGTCGTGTTTGCCCGCGAAGTGGGTGGTTGTCTGACCGCATCCCTGGAGATCAAAGAAAACACCTCGTTCTCAACAGACAAAAATTTCGAGCTTTCGGTCAAGGCTAAGCTGGCTGAGGCGGGCGCGCAGGCAGGCCTTTCAACCCTGGAAACCGAAGAGAACACTTATTTCGTGAAAGCGGAGTTTGCTCCGGTAAATCACAGCGGCTAGGCGAAAGGCCTTAGGGGACGGGACTGGCGTTATGGTACTCGACGATTCCGGAGACAGATCTCCAAGCGAGATCACGGCGCGCGAGGTTTGCCAGGTGCTGCGTGAAGTCGTGCTCGGACGCCGGGCTATGGCCAAGGTAGGCGATCAAACCTGGGATGAGGTTTACGCCTGCCATTTTGTCGTGAATGTCGAGGGCTGACCGGTTTTGGTTTGTGATTGTTTCAGGTGGTGTAGGCACGATTTATTGCTTGGGCTGGCTCTCGTAAATCGAAGCCTTGGCGTATGCCAATGTCTGGGCGGTGTGAGGTCAATCCTCCCGCCGGCGGGCTGCTCACCCACCTCATCACTAAAACTATGAGCGCCCCCCAGGCCGGCGCCCTTAGATAGGTATTGCCTGAGGTGCGAGTCGCGAACATTCGACGTCAGTGCACCGACTCACCCAAGGAGCCGTCTTTGTAAAGCTGGTAGTCAATGACCGTCTGGTAGAGATGATCGGCCTCCATCCGGAGCCGCTCAACCTCCTCTTCCGGGCGGTTTTGATCCACCGCAGCCAGGTGGGCACGGTTCGCATCAAGCGCCTGCTGCAGTAGCGGCTCTCCCGCCTCAGCCATACCAAGTATTGTTCGCTTCACGAGAACGCCTCACGTTTTTCACTCATCGATGGCGTGAGGCTAGCCGTTCGGAGAGCCCACACCAGCTCAGACCATACCGGGCCTACATCTTCTCGCCTCTGGCACATCGTGGGCCGGCGCGCTCAGCTTGCCATTTCGACCACAAGCGCTAATCACTCATCAGCGACCACTGCGCTGCTACAATCTTACGGAGTTAACAGGCGACAGATGAGTGCAACAAAAGACCCTTTCACCCAGCTAACTGTTGCTCACGTTCACTCAGCCGCTCGACAAGAACCTGAGGGTGCACGCGGTAGATCCCATCGGACACTCTCTGTGTGAATTTCTTGTACGTGGGGCTGTGAGTAGCAGTCGACATCTCAGAATTCGATAGAAACACTTTTTTATAGTTTTCGGAAAAACCTGGAAACAACGCAATAACTTCCTGGCGCGTCACTAAAAGTCCTTTCCCGAGAGTGCCGTCAAGAATGGCGTCCAAAAATGCTTCACGAAGGCTTATCGACATAAAGGTACTCCCATCAAGATTGGCGGATGTAGATAGCTTTGTTACTACTGTTACGGTCAGCCCATTTGGCGAGACCGGAGGCTTCTGCTTGCTTACGAAACCCTTTACCTAAAGATTTGCGATCCCCTGTTGACATCTTGTGCCAGGTAGCTTGGTCAATAACGTCATCAAGGGTGAACTCCTGATTGGCAGGAAGCTCCCTCACCTTCCCGAGCGCGAGCTTAACCACCTCTTCCGGGTCAACGGACTGCACCTCCGGCGCCGGCTGCCCTAACGCTGATGCTAGAAGCGTGTTGATGAGTTCATCAGGGTTAGAATTAGCGGCCTTGCTTCGCTCAAGCAATGCCGCCAAGAGATCGTTTCTAAGCTCCAAGGTGATCATCATGAGTTTTCTCCTTTCCTCTGGTTTCCCTAGAGTGAAGATGACACGGAAGGCGCAGGCCGTCAAACCTTTTGTCATGAGAAAAAAGGTTTAAGGCCTGCACACCCTCTCAAGCGTATTCGTGGCTGGCGATCTCTACCAAACGCATCGCTCCCTACCATGCATCAGACGATGCTCGACCATAGCGAGCACTCTGTAAGCACAGATGGGTACAGTTGAGTTTTCGATCTGGATGCATGATCAGATCTGATTGCGCCCTATCAACTCAGATCATGAGCGAAGGCCTACTGCGCATCTCGATATGTTTCTCGCTTTCCTTCGGCAATCCAACGAATCCACGCCGTGAAAGGCTGTGGGCGAGACGTGAATCAAGAGCAGTTGGCGGGAATCGCACAAGTGGTTTCTTACCGGACAGAAGCTCATAGACTCCACCCAGTGGGGCCAGGATCGAGACAATCGTTGACCAATCAGCATTCAACTCCACTGCTTGGACAAGCATCTCCATACGCTCTTCAGGAGAGCGTGAAACGTCCCTGGCCATGGTGGCAACCACCTTCAAGCAGTTTCCTGGCAGAGTCACTCCTTCTCTGTTAGCACGGACGCAGACTGCTCCGAGCGTATCGCGTACTGCCTCATCTCCCTCAAGCTCACGCTGCACCACGCCGGCCCACATCTCGCAGATGTCCTTGATCGGGACTTCAGGAGCCTTCGCCAAGGCGCCGACGATGAAGGGATCCTGCCTCATCAGATCCACTGCACCTCTAGCCTCCGGCCAATGCTTACGGAGATATGCTAGTTCCAGATCAACCCCCTGATTGCCAAAGGCCTCATTGATCTCGACATCGAAAGGTACGAAATCAGCAGTTGCCAGGTACTCCCATCGCTCTCGCGTCATTACTGCGTCGACGATGGCTTCAGCCATTATCGAAGATCGAGCGAAAATCCGCTCAAGGGTACTTTCATCAATCAACTCAGATACGATGATTAGGGTTTGCAAACAATCAAGGTCATCTCGTGTGTCATCCCAGAGCTTCTGAGCCTCGACTGCGTTCCTTATCAAGAAATCGGCGAAAATCTCATTAATCACTTGTCTTTCAGCGACATCAGGGGACTCGCTTGGTTTCTCAGTAGGCCGGACGATCATATGGTCGTAATACTGCCAAGCGGCCGAGGCAACGGAAACTACTCGGTCATGTAGGAGCGCGCACTCCCAAATATTATCCGAGAATCCTTCCAAGTTATCCAGTTTGCAAGCTGTTCTACCAAAATACTCCTGCTGCAGGGTTGCCTCATCTCGAATCTGGGAAAGCAGATATCTCAATGATTCTTCATCTTCTTGGATAACACCCTCTTGATCGAGAAGTTCTCCAATGAAAGCATGTGGATCACCCTCGATTGCGATGTTCAATCCCACAAGATTCAGAGACCTCAGTCGAGCATACGACACATCTGCCTGCGTACCATCCAGCGTATCGCACAGTAATTTAATCATCGGCAAGGAGAGCTCTAAACAGTCCCATTCCACTAGCCGCCGCAATGTATCCTGGCCGACACCCACCTCAAGAGCCTTAAATCTCACAGGCTCGCGACGTAACCATGCCCAACCCGAAAACTTGCTACTCAGTTTTGGAATCAGGGCATCTACCACAGGAAGTTCCTGAATAATTTCAAGCAGCTGAGATCGCCCATCCGATTCCATCAACTGTTTCGGCACTAGGCTATCCAACAAGGCGCAAATCAGAGCTTGGCGAGCATTAACCTCCAGAAACTTTTCAGTCTCAAACAGTCGAAGATATAGATCAGGCTGAATGACGTGCACAGCTTGGATAAATTTGGAGAGAGCCTCACCCTCCAAAATAATCATCACTGCATCGGCCATCCTGGTCAAATGCTTCTCGCCCCCCCTCAAGATTACCTCAAGCTTTTGCGTTCGGACATCTGATAAGTCAGTGGGCACTGCCGTCAAGGAGAGTTCTGCAAGCAGAGCTGCGATGATTCCGCAACCGCCATCAAGGCAGTCATGATCCAACTTACCGATCACTTGAGTGGCATTAGCTACTGGCTCAGCGACATCGAGTAAAACACGACGTCGAAGTGCTAGAAGCAGGTTCTGATCTCCGCGAGTGAGGGAGCCTTCGTAGAAAAACCCAAGGTAATCACTATAATCAGTATCCAGGTAGTTGCTACGCAGTAAATATACGACCACATCCAGACCCGGCATCTGCTCAGCAATAGCCGCACCGTAGCTCCCGCGTGCTGCCTCCCGAAATGAAATAGTTTTTAGTTTAACGACCTCCCTCTCGAGGTCTCTTATAGCCTCATTTACTATTTTCATAGGGGTCAGGATTCTGGCTAGTCGCTTTTCATATGAAGCCCGCGCCAGTGCGTCTTGGGGTTTAACGACATGACCTTGAGGGTTGTGATGTGACCAACTGGAAAACCAAACACTTTGCCATTGCGTAGCATTACAAATTTTGGTGAAGGTTTCGTCCTGCAAAAACTCAGTGAGAGTGAATTTCTGATTACTGTCGACAACAATGTAGTTTGCGCCTTCAACACCGCTCGCCTTCAAAGCCTCATACCATACCCGGAGTCGTGCATCGATCAACTGCTCTCCCCCAAGGCTCACACGTTCAGCCCGTTCCTGCTTTAATGCCTCGATTTTTTTCAGAAATTGCTCAGCCTCAGCTTCCGCCCAAGCTGAGAGGCTTGTCAGAGCCGAATATACTTTCCCTTTTCGTTTAGCCAGCTCAGCAAATTCTTCAGGATGCAAATTTCGCATAACAACGATTGCGAACAGCTTGTTCTGGTCTAGCTCAATACCGCCACGGGATAGCAAATTCGCAAAAATATCGTACTCATTGACAATATTCTTAATCAAACGCATCTCATCGATGTAGTAGCAGACCGTTTCCACAAGAACAGGATCAAGCGTTCCGCCCAACTGACTGCCATTTACTTGACGCACCCTCATGTACTCGTTGAGCTTTTCTCGCGAGTTCTCGGAGTTAACAACTGGAATCACCGGGATGATCAGGTCGAAAAACTTCGTCTTGTCAGTTACCGTGAAAAGCTCATCTCGAATGGCATAGATGAAATGAACCGGGCGTTTAATCTCCGGAGAATTTCGAATCGTGAAATTGATCTCGCGAAGCCGGAAAAATATTTCTTGGGTACCGAAGCGGTCTAGATCCTCAATGACCACGACGCGGATATCGCTACGCTGGAAGCAGTAAATAATCTCGTCAACGTTTTTATGCAGAACGGAAGCATGATTTGTTGCTTCAAGCTTGCCGCCCTTGATGGTTAGACCATCGATGCTGAGCATTGACAGTAGCTGCATACTGCCATGCAGCAGGTACCAGATCACATAACCAACTGCGCCGACTGCGAGCCAGCCTGGTATCAGCATCAGGCCGGGAACGAGCCAATCGGGATCGATTTTCGGGAGTTTATCGATTGTCGGTACGTAGAGACGAAGGCCGCCTAGAACAAGGGCAATCATCGCTACGGTACGATGGTAAATCGTACGCTTACGCGCCTGAACGATCCGCTTGAGGCGTGTCTTCGGCAGCTGAGCAGCAGGTACGGTATAAAGCAATTGCTGAACAATCGTCTCTTCGATCCTGGGGATCAGGTCGCCAGACGATGCTGATTCCTTTGCAGGGTCGTCGGTTTGCCCGTTCTCTGGCTTAGGGTCTGAAGTCTGTTCAGCCCCGAACACCGGCAGGGGTGAAGGTGCATCCTTGCTGAACGTGGCCAACGAGACATATGCCGTCTTGAACTCAGGATGTCGCTCAAAGAATGTTTTGATGACGCTCGACTTGCCTGCGCCGTACCCACCAGTCAACGCGATGTTCAGAACCTCATCGCTGTTCAACGCCGCCAGCAGCTCCCGCTCGTAATCCTGGAACAGCTCCTTCTCGAGTAACACGGGGGTAAGCGGCTCGAAGGTGCCCGAAGGCACATAGGGCTTCATCAGAGAGTGAAAGATCTGAAGGCCCACGTCCCACGCTACCGCGATAGCAATGCAGTGGTTGGTGATGCGGTCTTTGAGTCCGTTGAGCATCGAAAATCCCGTCGACCCATCCATGTACCGGATACATAGAAATGGCTATAGAAGCAGATCACGCCGACACTGCCGGCGCGAGTTCAAGTGATGGCTATATGCTACACCCAAAGGCTGAGAGCAAACTCATGGGGGCTGGTCATAGCCCTATTTGATTCTGTAAGCGAGCAACCCTGAGGGCTCGTGGAAGCTTCTCGACCGGCAGCCGCTCGAGCAATCCATCCACCAAGTGCTGCGCATGCCTGGAGTAGAGGGTTATCCCGTCGCTCGAAGACTGACGATAGGGAACCAGTCCTCCAGCAATGATCTGGGCAATTTTCAGGATATTCAGCAACTCTTCGCCTACGACCTCAGCTTTGATGTGCTCAACCGTCTTTCTCGGAGGTATGCCAGCTCCGCGCCACAATTCGACGACAACCTGATGAAGTCCTTCCGGCCCAAAGTGATCTAGGGCGATCCTCCACAGGAGCACCTCATACGAAACGTTGATGCGATTGCCGGTCATGTAATGCGAGTCACCAGCATCGAGGTCTTCCCTGTGAAATTTTTCGGTGTTCAACGGTAAACCATCGAGTTGATTGGATACCGTTAAGCTGCCTCAAATTCTACGCGGAACTGCTCTAAATCTGGATCCGTAGACCTGCGTGAAGGGGCTGAAAGGCGGGACAAAGCGCGAGTGTCGCGCCCTGTCCCCCTGATGCTTAGATCACCTACTGGGTATGGCAGACGTTGGAACACGTCCGGCAGCCATTCGACTGCGGGTAGGTGTTACGCGCCTGGCGCACAGCAGTCACACAGGTCGTGTGGTAACCGAGGTCAAGGCGGTTGTGAGGGGCAGGTAGGAAGATGCACGTACTGGTGTGCACTTCATGGTCACCATTGGCCTGCTTGTTCCGGTTCACGAAATACTGGGCCATATCAGTTGCCTCGCTCTTTGTTCGATTGAGAAAGCACCGACCCCGCAAGGGCTTTGGTGGTGGCGTTGTACTTGTCGCTTTCCAGAACCCGGCTGGCTTTGGTCTCCATCTCGGCACTGGTTTGCTTACCAGTGGATGCCTGCGACATAGCCGAGCCGGCCAATTCCTTCTGGATCGCAGAGGAACTGCCACTGCGAAGGACTTCGGAAGCCAAGGTGGCTACAGTGGAAGAGGTTTGCTTCGTATTTTTCGGCACGATGAAGTGCTCCTGTTTCTACGTCGGATTAAATAGGCAGGAGCAACCCTTGAGCGGAAAACCGGGCTGGATGGTTGACAGCCAGAGTCGGTTTTTCTCTAATGCGCGTCCCACCAATGTCCGCATTGGGTCAGGGAAGGCGGATATGCGTGCTCGGCGACCAAACTTTGCACGCATACCCGCTGCCTTTCTGAATCCGCAGCGCATCCGTCAAAAACACAATATATGGGGTTCCTGACGGGACGAGATACAAGATAATGGGGCATTTTTGACAATGCAAGACGCCCCCTTGTGGATAACTTGTGCGCAAACTGTTTGTTGGATCCATTTTTTTCCTGTATGGATGCACAGGCCTTCAAAACCGGGGCTTTCAGCCTTCCCCGCTTGTAATATTCTGAAACACTTCCACGAATAGACCCCTTCAAAGCCCCAACAGGCGGCGTGTTGGCGATCATCTATGGCGCCAAATTGACGCCAAACCTCTGCTCATCTAGCGATACTCTTCACCTATTTTTCACGAGTGCTGAGTGAGACTCTGCCATACCCCATGTGTGATAGATGCTCAATTGCCCGCCTAGCAGCGGGCTTTCTTTTGTCCGTAAATTGCCCCGTCTAGCCCCCTCCCCCGAGCTATTGCCCACCTCAATGGGCAGCCCAGCGTCCTACATGGACACCTTTCTAAGCCTCACGCTTCCACTCCAATAGCTACTCAAATGCAGTGTGGGATAGGCCCTCGAGCCATGGGATAACGCCGGCAAAGGCGCGCAGATATGTCCTCATGCCGGGCTCCTCAGCGCCACCAGATGAGAACTCCACATCCTGGCCACAGCGACTACAAAATCACTGCAACTGTAATAAATTAATCATTGACTATGTACTATTTTGCCATTAATCTCTGCCTACACCTTCTGAACAGGCGGACATGATGAGCACCTATTGGCGTAACCAGTTCGAGAAAAACTTCGTTTCACCCGAGGAGAAGATCGACCTGGACGAGATTCTCCAGGAAGCCCACGACGTCTATTGGGGGGCGCTGGGTGCCTCACTGATTAAATATCATGGAGAAATCGACCCCACCCATTTGGCGACTCTCGATCAGATTTACCAAGGTGAGATCCCTGTTCAGGCGGCAGCTAGAGACTGCTATGACTACGCAATCAATGGTCGGCTGAAACTCGCCACGAATGGTGCAGAGCAAACCCGAATGAACGACAGCTGGGGACGTTTGGCCACGCTTGTGCTGTCTGCCAGACCCGACATCGAAGTCTTCTGGCCAAGCATCCGCGACCGTCAAATGACTTTACCCAGGGGGCTCGAAAAAATTTTGTTCCACGCTCTGATTCGGGTACGCCTAGACCTCGATACCCACCCGGCATTTCAAGATGACGAGGCGCTGCCCATGTTCTTGTCGGGGGAAGATCAAAGCGGATATCTGACCCTCAAGGAAATTGCAGTGTTGGGGCAAATGACCGAGCGAGCAGTACGCAATGCGGCTCAACCCACCGCAGCTGACCAGCTTCAAACACGTAAAGAACAGAATCAGACGGTGGTCGACTCGAACGAGGCGTTGCGCTGGCTGAAAGGGCGCCGGGGCTTCATCGCCACCCGCGCTGACTAACCCGACTGCCAATCACCATAGGACACGATCATGAGCCTCGAACAATTCAGCACGCTGCTCTCCGCCACTGCCTACGACTTTACCAACAGCCTGCCGGCGGAGCTGTTGCTAACATCTGAGGGCAACCTGCAAACATTCTATGCACCATTCGACCACATCAATACCGGCGCCCGTATCGTGCTATGCGGCATCACCCCAGGGTTGCAACAAGCCAGCCGCGCCCTAAATGAGGCGTGCAAACAACTTCGTCAAGGCGCCTCCATCGAGCAGGCCAGGGAAGCTGCCAAGGCAACCGCCAGCTTTGCTGGGCCTATGCGAAACAACCTGGTCAACATGCTTGATCACGTAGGTGTGCACACGCTGCTTGGCGTCGACAGCTGCGCTCGGCTCTTCGATACGCACCGTCATCTGGTGCACTACACCTCGGCGTTGCGCTATCCAGTTTTTGTAGACGGTCAGAACTACAGCGGCAGCCCAGCCATGCTCAGTCGCTCCAGCTTGCGGCGCCAGGTTGAAACCCACTTGGCGGAAGAGATCAGAGTCTTGGGCCCGCAATGTTTGTACGTACCGCTCGGGCCGAAGGTGGCGGAGGTCTTCCAGCATTTGCAGGCCAAAGGCCTGTTGAAAGCCGAACAAATTCTTGATGGGCTCCCTCACCCATCTGGCGCTAACGCAGAGCGCATCAGCTATTTCCTCGGCAGAAAACCCCGAGATGAGCTGTCGACTCAAACCAATCCGACAGTGTTGGACAGCGCCAAATCCAAGATCTTGGACAAGCTGGCAAAGCTCCATGGGCTGGAGCGCTTTTAATAGGAAGGTTGGGTTCCACGTTCTTTAGATCTTAGTCACCGCCTGGGGTGGGGCGGCAATTCCCCCCTCTCTCTTGCTGGGCTTTCCCAGTTAGTGCTAAGCAGTACAGCGGCTCTGGTCTTCAGTAGCCGCTTTTTTCTGCCCGTTGAGCTACTGGACAAGCTGGGCATACGCTGTAGTATTACGCCTAATTCAGGGCGCCCGCCTCAGTTGCAACGACTAAATAAGGCATGTTTCACCCCTACACCTCTGCTTCCAACCTCTGAGTTGATGCGGGAAATCGTTGCCGTTGTTTCAGAAACAATCGTCCTTGCACTCAATTGCCGAGGTTTCCCATGGCTACTTTCCTTTCTACTCCGATTCATAAGGCCCATACCCAAGCTAAACGCCTTGGTCTCGATCCACTCTCCAAATCCCAGCTGCTCGAGGTTGCCGCTTCGCTATTTGGATACGAAACGTACCGTGTGCTTGCTGATCGTGCCGACTCTCTTCGAGAGACGCTCGCTCGTAACGATGTTGGTGTTTTCCTAGACGAGTATGCGGCTAAACATAGAACTGTCTCTCTCCTGCATGCGAACGGGCTTCCAACTACCTCCGCTCGGCGTTACGTGGAGTTGATGGTCGACTGTATCCGCCAGTCGATAACCGCACCGGTCTTCATGAACGAAGGCTCGTTTTTTGACGAACACCTGGATCCCTACCTTGAGCCTTTCTTCCTTGAGCAGCTTTCCGAAAATGACGAAATGCTTGCTGTGCATGCAAAGGTCAACGTCCTGTGCGAATTCGTAGAGTGCATCGAGACGTATAGCATCACTGACATCTGGAAGTCCCGCGAGAAGTGGCTTGTGGACTGCATGGTCGAAATCTTGCCGAGGGGGAAAGATGGTAAGCCGTACGGTGGCGGCGAGTACCTTCTCTCCCAGGCACAGGTTGCTTATGCCAAGATTGACCGTGCCGTTGTGTCCGTACGGCCGGATTTTGCTCCAGCGAACGCACAAGCGAAGCGTTTCCACGCAGGGATGGGTGGTGAGCATATTCGTTAACCTGATGCCGGAATACGCTTCACGCGTTGCCTCTACAAAACCACCTGGCCTATAAGCCAAATAAAAAGCCCGCTTAACAGCGGGCTTTTTACCGGTGCGGAAGCATGACCTTGAGTCGGTACCTCAACCCCGCTTCTTGATAAGATCCAGCAGCAGCTGGCCCTCTGGCATTGCCGACATTGCGCGACAGCACCACATTCTTCTGCAGGTTTTTTTTGATCTCCGACGCCGAGATCGGCTTGGGCAGAACCTCAAAGCCTTCCAGACGCTGGAAGTGACATTCATCCAGGAAGCCGCCGTGGATACGTGTTTCTGTCACGCCAGTGCCTTTGCCGTAAGCGACGATCCCCTTGCCGTTCTCGTACAAGAAGACGATGTCGCCCGCTTGGATGCAATCAATGTTGAGCTTCCAAGGATGGTAAAAAGCTGCCGCGCAGCCCTCGTTGAACATTCGCTTGTGATCCAATACAGAGTGGCGCTTGTTCGTATTCAGGATGTGGAATTTCGAAGCGGGCAGCGCATCCATCTCTGCGGTTGCCTCCGCCACATCGTCGAGCTTCATTGCGTTCTTGGCGGCTTCAACGCCTTTCTCGAGCAGCTTTAGCATCGTTTCTTGACGGCTGAGATCTAGCCGGTCGGCCAGGCCTTCGATGAACGAGTAGAGCTCTTTCGGCATACGAAGGGTGGCGGAAGCCTGATCGCCTTTGGCCTTCACAGAGCTTCGATGAGAGAGATGATGTCAGTCGAAGGGTGGTGCTCCTTTAGATTTATGCGCCCAGGTTAGGAAGCCAAATTCTGCTGCAAAAAAAATTTGCTCATCTACTCTTACAGTGTTCTGTACGCTGTAGAGATGAGACCAAAGCGAGTAGCAATGGATCAAACCTCTGGTATTTACGGATATTTAATATACCTTAAGCCGGAGAGTAGATATGGACGATCTTATTATAGGCGACAATCAGCAGATTGACCTTTCGCCAGGCATTCACAAGTTTGCAATGCTTCAATTTGGAAAAACTCTTCTATACGTTTCTCTTCAACAGTATCTATTTTAGTCAAGAAGCTAGTTTCTTCTGAAGGTTCTAGCATTGAGTATGTAACTGCATCATCGTCGCCTGACGACACAACCTTTACACTAAATGCTATTGATGCTAGTGGTGTAACTGGGCTTAGATTTATAGGTGATGGATTCTCCCAGGTTGGGTTTAAGGAAGGGGATAGAGGCCGCGACGGGAGCAAAGGTAGCGATGCCGGTGGATCGTCAACGGCATACCCTTTTGGCAGCGATTCTACAGGTGGCGGAAGCGCCCCACCCCCGGCGTCAGGGCCATCAGGGAAAAATGCGGCATCATTTCTAGTTTATCTACCATTCCTAAACCCTGGGTCAAAGTTATACTTTTCAGCACTTGGAGGTAATGGGGGGCGTGGTCAAGATGGTGGTAACGGTGGTAAGGGGGGAGAAGGAAACTCTCTAAAGGGCCCCAGTCGTGGGGGAAATGGAGCAACTGGCGGAACAGGCGGAAATGGCGGAAATGCTGGCAAAGTAAATCTATTTCTCGTAATTCCCGCTGATAAAGAAGTTGATAAGGATAGCGTGATAGCATCAGTTAACATTAAAACTGATGTAGCAGGTGGAAATCCAGGGCTAGGTGGTGAAGGTGGTTGGAAAGGAGCTCCGGGAGGCTCTAAGTGGGAAACTCTTATGCCTAGTGGTCAGCCGGGGGATAAGGGGGACAGAGGATACCCTGGCTCACCGGGCAAAGACGCCAGGACAGACCCAGGTGCGAGCTGGGTTGATATAGATGTTATGGATTTTGAAACGTATAAAGCCTTATTGGCTCAACAAACGTTTAGACTTGTTGAGCCATATAAAGAGTTGCTAGGTAACGAAGCGCTCCCAATGCAGACGTTTGAAATAGCTAGCTTTACACGCGAGCAAGTTCTGTGGAGTCAGTGTGAAAACATTGACGTGCTTGGGGCAAGCAAGAAAATCTGCGCATATCTGATAAGGCACAATCTTAGTTTGTTAGTTAGGATTGATGTAGATGGCAATACATATGACATAACTGTGGCCAATTTGAAGATGAAAATTTATGAGTTGCCGGGCGGCTTCTATGTCCAGTTAGGCATTGATAGAATCGCACTGGACTCTGAGAACAAACCCAATCAAATTTGCATGGTGCTCGAGGTTTGCTCCGATCTAAACTGTATGAAAGTCATGGATGAATGTATTAACTTTTAACTCATAAGGGAGCTTCGGCTCCCTTATTTCAACGCAGAAGTTATTTACAGTAGACTGTCCAGAGCTCGTCGACGCGCGTTGTGAAGCTCTGGCTCATCATCTCTCGTCGCATGCCCCACGACGGATCAATCGGGACGCTGGCCAGCCGCATCGTCCCCCTGCCCCACCTGCCGTTCACCGCATCGAGCACCCCCATGAGCTTCTCACTCGCCACCGGCTGAGCAGCCGCGAACAGGTCACCCGTGATTTCGCTCGGCTGGCAGAGGTCAAGCAGCAGCACCTCCGCCTTGCTGTAGCGGAAACCCTCCCGGAACACCCGCTCAACGCCCTCCTGCGCTGCCTTTGTCAGCAAACGCGTATCGTCGGTTGGATATGGCAGCTCGACGAGGATTCCGTTGGCATACATCGCCTCATTTGGATTGAACTGGCCCGTGCGGATACTCACTCGTAGGCTTTTGCAAAGCGACTGCTGAGCGCGAAGTTTCTCCGCAGCCCTGGACGTATAGGTGGCCACCGCCTCCTTGATAGGAGCCAGTTCAGTCAGCCGGGTACCGAACATACGGCTGCTGCAAATTTCCTGCTTGGGTGGATCAGGCTCGTCCAGCTCGAGGCATGTGGTACCGCCAAGCTCGCGCACAGTCTTCTCTAGTACCACGCTGAACTGCTTCCGGAGCGACCAGGCATCTGCATGGGCCAGCTCCCACGCGGTGCGGATATTCATTGCCGCCAGGTGGGCAGAAAGGCGGCGGCCAATGCCCCAAACGTCGCCGGCATCGCATTTCTTGAGCACCCAGTTGCGCTTCACTTCATCGCGCAGATCTACAACGCCACCGGTATGGCTCTGCCATTTTTTGGCAGCATGATTGGCTAGCTTTGCCAAGGTCTTCGTCGAGGCAATACCGACGCCGACTGGGATGCCCGTGCGCCGGTATACCTCGGCTCGAATCTGCCGGCCCAAACGCTCGAGATCTCCTGGCACCCCCGTGAGCTCTGCAAAGGCCTCGTCGATACTGTAAACCTCCGCTGCCGGCACCATGGACTCGATTACAGTCATGACGCGCTCACTCATGTCGCCGTAAAGCTGATAGTTCGACGAGCACGCGACGATGCCATGCTTACGGAGCTTGTCCTTGATCTGGAAGTACGGCTCACCCATCTTCACGAAAGGCTTGGCATCCGCTGAGCGAGCGATTACACAGCCATCGTTGTTGCTCAAAACGACGACGGGCTTGCTGCGGATATCCAGGCGAAAAACGCGCTCACAGCTGGCGTAGAAGGAATTGCAGTCGATGAGGGCGAAGACTCGCTCAGGCTTTGTCATGACTGCGCACGCTAAAGGTGACAACACCCCATACCTGAAGCTCTTCACCCTCCAGTAAATACCTTGATGGGTAGCGCGGATTCTCCGATTTAAGCACCACTTGACTACCGTCACGGGCAAGGCGTTTGCAGAGCGGTTCGCAGTTCACTGCGGCGATGACAATGTGGCCTGGCTCAGCCTCGATGGAGCGATCCACGATCACGAGGTCGCCCGGGTAGATGCCGGCACCGATCATCGAGTCGCCCTCAACACGCACCAGGTAAATGTGCGGGGCGCGGACGTCGAGCAGCTCATCCAAGGAAATGCGTTTCTCCAGATGATCCGCTGCTGGCGAGGGGAAGCCCGCAGGGACATGAAATAAGAATAGCGGGAGCTTCACTCCGCTTGGTTCAAGGGGGCCGAGGATGGTGACCATGCCGAAAACACCTATACTGTATATTCGTACAGTAAAGCGTTTTCACCGGATTTGGTCAATCTAGAGCAGAGCAGATTAGATGGCCGGCACCTCAATCTCCTTTGGCAAGGGAGGGCCGTCGCCCATAGCGAACGCTTGGTTTAGTATCAAGTCAGTCGCGTTGCGCCCACTGCCCACGCGCTACGCTTAGTCAGGCTCAACGAAAAAGATACGCAATTAGGACGGAGGGCGGGCTGTATGCGGTTGTCGACATTCATCACTCAGCACATGGACACCATCCTCCAGGCCTGGGAGGACTTTGCTCGTACCGTTGAGTTACCTCGCGAACCGCTCAGTGACAAAGGCTTGAGAAATCATGCTGCCTTTATCCTGCAAGCCGTCGCTCGCGATATGGATACGCCGCAAAGCTTGCAGCAGGAGATCGACAAATCTCAGGGCTTAGGCCCATCTGTTGTGGAAGAAAGCGCTGCTGAGACACATGCTGCACTTCGCTTTCTGGATGGATTCACCCTCGATCAGATGGTGTCCGAATACAGAGCCCTCAGATCTAGCGTGCTAAGACTTTGGCTTTCACAGGGAGCCTCACTCGATCAAGCGGATCGAGTACCCGAAATCATCCGTTTCAACGAAGCTATCGACCAGGCGCTCGTCGAGTCCATCGCATCCTATGGCAAGGCTGTCGATACCACACGCAAAATGGTGCTGGGGGTACTGGGTCACGATCTTCGATCACCACTAACGGCCATTAAAATGGGAGCGGCCCTGCTTACCAAAGCGAAGCAGTGGGGAGAGCGTGAACAGAGCTTGGCGGTGCAGATCGACACCAGTGCCGAGCGCGCCAATCAGTTGGTAAATGATCTGCTGGATCTCGCCAGATGTAACCTAGGCCTAGGCATCACGGTACAACGTCAGGATATCGATCTGACTTCGTTGTGTGCCAGGGTGATACAAGAGGTCTGCTTCGCCCATCCACAGGTTAACGTCGTTTTCGAACGTACCGATGCACTGGCGGCGAGCGTCGATCCGCTACGCATGAGTCAGGTGATATCCAATCTGATGGTAAATGCCATACGACACGGGGATGTTGAGCGACCAATCCGAGTAGGTGCAACCTGCGTTGAGAACATGGCCGTAATTGAGGTACATAACTGGGGAAAACCAATCTCTGCCGAGCAGATCACTTACCTGTTTGATCCTGAAGCACGCCTGACACGCGCAAGTCGTGCTGGCGGTGAGCAGAGCCAAGGTTTAGGGCTAGGTTTGTTCATAGCCAAGGAAATCACAGCCAGCCATGCCGGCACCATTCATGTTGTATCTAGTCCTGAGCAAGGCACGACTTTTAGGGTGAGTTTTCCGAGACAGCCAACGACATAAGCCCTCCCACTTTAACAAGCGAAAGCTTGCTCTTTGACTTTGGAGAGAAACCTTAAGGTTAGCTGGGTCGAAAGCCGTCGCTTGCCTGCGCTGCCGGGAGACTGGCCCAGAAAAACTATTTTGGTGACTAACGAAAAAAAGCCCGCGCTTTGGGCACGGGCCGCTCAGAGAGCAAGACCCGCCCTGATCAGTTATCCAGTTCGTCTTTGATAATCTTGCCGTCGTGCGGATCAACCTGGAATTCGTATTGCTTGCCATCACCCTTGATCCCCTCGCCTTCCCAATGACCATCGTCGGCTTCGATCTTGGTAATCTGGGTGTAGCCTGCGCCTTTCAAGGTGGCCTCAGCCTGATCCTTGTTCACCTTCCAATCAGCACCGGGCGTATCAGCCCATGCCGAAGTAGCCCCCATAGCACCAACTAATGCCAGGCCAGTGAACACTCGAGTCATCGCTTTCATCGCTAACATCCTTTTTTATGACAGTTAACGATCTGACCCGAACGCTGATCTTGACGTTCAGTTTGTGTTGAAAGCCGACACTGATTGCGGGCGCCCATCATGGTGAACGAGCTCTTGGAGGTCTCGTGAAAGCAAAGCAGCGGCTGTGGGCTTCAGCATGGTTGAGCTCAAGTCCTCCCAACAAGCCCACTTACAGGCGACGATGCCTCTGCCAAGCACGACGCTGCAACTGTCAGGTAGATCAGTCGCAAAAATGTGGTGAAGAACGTTGCCCACCTCGACGGTGCCCACAGCTTTTAAGCCTGAGCAATGAAGCGCGAGAGCCTTCCAAAGCTCGCGAGCAGCGGCAACGATTGGCGCCTCACCGGGCGCAAGCACGCCGCTTGGAAACTTCCATTTAGCACCCTTCCTGCGGACAAGTAGAACCTTGTCGTTTCGTGAGCAGATGATCGTGGCCTTAGCTCTGGGCGGGTGATGCTTGGCGACGCTCATGAGGGATCGCACCTGAAGAATGCGCGACATCCTGAACGCAGGGGCGGGCTTCCGTATGCTGATGACACCAACGTTCGGAAACGAGTTCAGGTCATCCGTCGGCGCTCGGAAATGGGGGTTAGAGATCATAGTGCTCGGTGTCACTACGAATCTTCAGCCATGGCCTACACACCTAGATCCAGCTCCTTCAAAGCCCAACTCGCGCCCGATATAGCTTGAGTCACCTTCTGTACAGGTTGATCCGCTCGCGCCGAATTGGTTGTTGCGACGGGCACATTCGTAATCCGCCTCGGCACGAGTAGGGAAATTCAAAACCAACCTGGTTTTGCTGTGGTTATCGTAGAGGTCGAAGCCTGCCCCAGAAGCATTGGGAACTCCGATGCGGCGAGGAAAAATCTCCTTTTCCGTGGGTACAGCGGGAACCACGACAAAGCGCATCTGCATGATCATCCCTCATCTAGCATGACCTAAGTATTAGTCTCCTTGTGCAGAAACCTCAAGACTACTCATGCTGCATGGCTGAGTTCACCGGCAAGCATCCACTGGAGCCGCCGCGCTTGTGGAATTAGGACAGGCACGGCTCATGGGCAATGATCATGCGTATGAAAGCTATTGGGGCAGTTCCAGCCTGGATGGCACCTGAAAATCACGAGAGTCATGTTTGAGCATGCACTGGAATGTCCTGAAATGATTGAGAACACCGACCTAGACGAAACGGACTAAGCTCGCTTGAAGGAGAGGTAATCAGGAGGCAAGGATGCGACATCCAGGAACAGTATTTTGGGCAGGGGCTGATCCAGCCCTGCAGCACCATTCCCACGAGGAAGAGCTAGATGACGGAGCCAAACTCGATATTCAGGTTCGGCTCTCCCGCGCTGGGAACACTCAGTTGTTTATAGGGATCTATGAACGCTCGGGCTTGGCAAGGATTGAGGAAGCCTATGCAAAACGCCCCGGTGAATCGATGACTCGAGCCATGGCGTGGGGTGCTCGCCGGGGTCGTGCGCTGGCTCCATCCATCTTGGAGCCAAAGCAGCACATGGGTTAGGAGGACAAGGCATTGGTTGATCAGCTGGCCCACTTGGACGCTAAGATCGCGTTCCTAGATCAGGTAGCTGCCGAGCTGGAGCGCCAGGTTGGGCCCAGCCCTGTGACTCGCACTCTGGTCATCGCCTGGCTCACCGAGTGGGTGAAGAAGTCGGGCGGATTGAAACCCGATTTGCCTCACCTACCTCAGTCTCTCAAAGCGGAATATGCCGCCTGGACTCATCAAGCCGTGGATCGCTGAGAAAATTGCGCCCCACGGCTTCCAGCAGTGTGTTCAAGCAAGCCGTTGCGAAGGCTGGTTTCGCTCGGTAGCAAGGCACCTCGCACGGCCAACACCCCAGGCCAGAGCCCTGGTCATTGACTCTCCTGGGCGTGTGTCGAAGGCCTCCTCATGCAGCGCCATACCGCTAAAGGCATACACGCCTATGAACATTTGCGTGCTGCCCGTTCGCGATAACCGCACTTGGATATCCATCGTCGTACCGTCGTCCAGCGTCTCATCGTGAGTTCGGTGATGAAGCGTCGGATCTGACCATTTCCAGAAAATGTCACCGCGTATGCGCATGCCGCCCTCCTACGACTTTAGTCTTATGCCAGGGTGTCTGTACCATAGCGCAACTGAGCGGCAACGCATCCCCGCCGAGCGGAAAAGTCGTAGCAAGATGTCGAGATGTGACGTATGCGATGTCAATGCCTTCAGCAAAACTCGGTATGACCAAGAATCTTAAAAGCTTTCCGAAGATTGCTCCTCAACGCCGACCGGCACCATTACCCCATAGCCAAGAGCGTGGCATGAGATTGGAGACGAGCTCGATCTAACACCACCTGCCTTCCGCGTTTCCTCATCAAAAATTTCGCTGGTTGCTCTTTGACGACGCTTCCGTCCTGGGCACGGGGCAGCTTGACTTCCCGCCCCCGACCTGCGCATGGACGGAGATCCGCCTGGCACAGAGTGTGTCAAAGGCACAATGTAACAATTCACGGACGACACGGCGTTCTTTGGCTGAGCCTTCGTCAGCCGCTGCCGCCAGGCAGGCCGCTACGAGTACCTCTGCCACCAATTGCTCGGCTTGTTCAACATTCTGACGCTGCATAACAAATCCTTGCCCTGAAACACGGCTAGTCCTTACGCCGCTTCACGCTTTCATGCCGCTACGTTGCATCACCACAGCGGCTCATGAGCCCCTCGATTGGAGTTCTCTGGCGGAAGCTGGTTCACCTTGAGTGTGCCTACGAAGCGAACTGAATTTTCTGAGTAACCGCGATGTCGTAGTGATGGCGTGCTGCTACGTCTCGCTGAAATTCAGCAGATAGACCTGGATGTCTCTCCCTTCCAGCAGCCGCTCTCCCGAGTATGAGTAATGACAGAGCTGCACCCCGTCGCAAAAAAAGACCATCATGCCGTCCTCATCGTTGAGGACGAACCCTTGATTCGAGAGCTTTTGACCCTCTATCTGGAAGATTGGGGTGCCGTTGTCACAGCGGTGGCTACCGCTGATGCCGGTAAGTTGGAGTTAATGAAACAAGACTGGGCGTTGCTGCTCACGGACGTGCAAACGCCGGGCTTGCTGAATGGAGTCGACCTCGCCTGGATCGCTAGCCAGCTAAATCCTGAGATTCGCCTCATCGTAATGAGTGGCTACTACGACTTCGTAGCTCGCGCTCTCCCTGACAATGCGCTGTTCTTGCCTAAGCCCTGGCCGGTGACCAAGCTCCAGGAAGTAATTTTTGACCAGCTATCAAAACTAGCAACGGCTGAGCCGGGGGACGTATTCAATCGCCTGGTTTCTAAAGTTTGAAGCGGACATGGATACAGCTTTTACGATCTGACCGATCCACCTCAACCGCCGCGCTGCCGTAGCCGGAATAGCTTTTGACCAAGCGCATGCCGAGGCCCGTGCCCGTCGGCTTAGGGTAATTATCAGGGAATCCATCGCCCTCATCCCTGACGGTGAGTAAGGCATGGTCGCCGGCATGCTTGACGATCACCTCGATGGCGCCCTTGCCGTACTTGAGGGCATTGGTGATCAGTTCAGAAATGACCAATCCCAAGGGCGCCATTCTTTCTGGGGGTAAGACGAAATCGTCAGCCTCCAGCACAATTTTCCGGTCGGCCAAGGCTCTGCCCAGATCCCCCAGAAGCGCATTGAGGTAATCACGAGCACGTAGATCCTGGTCTTCAGCAGCTTGATACAGCCGCTCGTGAACCGTTGCAATGGTCACCACTCGGCCTGCGGCGGTTTCAAGTTGCAATTTGACCGCTGCATCAGGTGTGAGATTGGCCTGTAGCAACAGCAGCGTGTTTACCAGGTGAAGACTGTTCTTGACGCGATGGTGGATCTCTTCGAGATAGAGGTCGCTTCGGTTTTGCTTGCTATTCTGGGCCTCGATGAGCGACAGCAATTGAGCTTCATATTGATGACGCTCGGTGATATCTCGCGATACGGCAATCATTCGCTCGACCTTGCCGTCCGCTCCGAGGATCGGCGCCACCGTCACGTCCCACCATTTTGGATCATCTGCAGAGATAGGGTGATATGCCTCGAATCGAGCGGTTTCCCCGCCGCTTACCTTTCCCATAGCCTCGCAGACGAATGAGCGAGACTCCTCGGGCCACAAGTCTTGCCACCTCCGGCCTTTTACATCCGCCAGCTGGGTAGCCAGGAAGAGTAGCCCGGTTTCGTTCATGAACTCGATCTCGCCGCTTGAAGTCAGGATCTCGACCCAGTCTGGACTCGCGTTCAGAAGTGTTTCCGAATACGGATCGGGAAGAGGGATATCTGCTCCCGCAGATATTCGCTCAAGGGCCATGGAAATGACGTTCGAGATACCCTCCAAAAATACGAGATCGCTCTCTACAAAATCCTCCCCGTCACTGCTATCGGCTTCGAGAACGCCAAAGGGGCTAAGTACGCCCCGGATCGGGACGTTGATAGCCCTTTCGATTCCGTATTTCTTCAGCAGCTCAGGTGTTCGGAACCGGTGCTCCATGCCCAGATGGTTCGAGAGCACTGGCCTGTAGGTTGCCAATGCATAGCCTGCCGGGCTTGCTTCATCGGCACCCACGGTAGCCTGACCGATGTCAGAAGCGTCCCAGCCCACACCGTGTGACAAGATGAAGCCTTCCCCCTCCTCAGCCGGCTGCAGCACCTTGGCGAAGCGAGTGCTCATCCCTTCAGCGACGACTTCACAGGCATGGGTCAACAACACATCCAGGTCAGTCACTTTCAAGGACATCACGCCGAACTCCACCACCAGTTCATGTTGGCGGTGCAGGCGAATGTGGGTCTTCTTCAAGGCCGCTCGTATGGTTTCGTCAGCTGGCAGCTGCTGCATAGTCTTCCCTTCAGATTGACGGTATACGCCCCGAAAACCGGGCAGAGCGTGAAGGCGGTTCGCTTGACGCCCTCCTACGATAGCCGCTAATGCCATGCGACGCTTGGCGCACCACTCATCGCTTCGGAGCAACGTCGTATGGCCGAGACGCCCTAACGCATACCAGAGGCGAGCTAACGACGCATGACCAAAACCATTTTGATCGTAGAAGACGACGAACTACTCAGAGACCTCACCGCAGAGAGTCTCTCGTCACTTTACGCGGTAACCATTACGTCCACGGCAAATGCTGACGAGGCGCTTCACCACCTTTCGCATGAAGAAACCCCTGCATTGGTAATGAGCGATATCCACATGCCTGGCAGCATGGACGGATTAGGTCTGGCGCACGTTATTTGGCGCAGGTGGCCTACCCTACCCGTGATTTTGACGTCAGGACACGCAATCATCGATACCCATTTACTTCCGGTGAGGGCGGCATTCCTGCCCAAACCGTGGGGGATTACTGATCTGGCCTCGCTGATTAACAAGCTGGTAACCCTGCCCGCCATCGAGGCTTAAGCAAACCATTGGGGGCGCAGATGCCTAATCACTCACTCGCCTGTATCTACGGAAGCAACGCTGAGTGCCTTACATATTGCGTCTGCTAGCTGATCAATCGACCATGGCTTGAACAGGTAGATCACAGGCGGGGTCACCTGCGACGCGTCCAGTTGATAGCCCGAGGTCAGAATCGCTGGCAGCCCAGGCCACCTCTCATGGGCCATGGAGATGAATTCCATTCCCTGAATGCTTCCAGGTACGCCGTGATCCACAACGATCAGCGAGCATTCATCTTTAAGGCTCAACATGCTGATCAAGGCATCTTCGGCGTTATCGAATGCAGCGCAGGCGGCGCCCAATTCGCTAAGAATTTCCACCAGCAAGGTTCGAAGCGTCGGATCGTCTTCTATGACGATCACTGTCTTCCCTGACAGCGACAAACCCTTGATGTCGAGCCTCATCAGCTACTCCAGTCCATAGTCCAATCACCGAGTGTTTCACTCATGTGTCCGCACGTCGATGGGGGCTATAGGCCACCCTCTGCTCAGCGGCCTACCAACGTCGTCAAATGGGCCCGACCTTCGCGCAGGAATATCTCCACCGTCTTAGGGCCTATACCTTCAAACTCCATTAGCCAGCGTTTAAAACCCTCAATGCCTGTGGCTCCCGGCAGTGCCTCAAGTTGGGCAGCCAATTCCACCTCAACCTTGTTGGCAAGGGCGTGCAACCGTCGGGCGGTGGATTCGTCGTATCGTGTATACCCGGCCTGACCGAGTAACCTGACAAGTACCGAATGAGAGATTTGGACAAGCTTCTGCGGCGTATCCAGGCTTTGCTCATGGACGAGGATTCGGTATGCCTTTACAGCCACGGTTGAGCGGATGGGCTTGCCCATGAGAAAACTGGCCAGCAACCATCTGAACAGGCCAAGGTCATCCGCGACCTCTATGCCGAGGTCACGGGCAGTTATGTCCTTCAACCTTTGCTACGACGCGGGTCATCTGAGCGGGGGTAGGTACGCTCCTCCTCGATGGTGCCGTCGGCCTTGTGGATTTTCACCGAGGCGGTTTTGCCCTCGAAGAACTCAGACAATGAGCTCACCAGTTCCTGCTTGGTGGTACTGCGTTTCGAAGCCCGTTCAGCTCCAGCCTTCTTGAGCTCCCAACCTTCTGCAGTCGGGCTTACGTGGTAGTTGTCCATCGTTCTACTCCTTCTGTTTCATGCCGATCCGCTGTCTCATCTCTGACGTGATGAGCTGCTTCGTACTGGCCAGTTCCGCCCAAGGATCATCACCGCCGAGCTCATCCAGACGCTCCTGGAGGTTGGTGATGTTCCACCTCGCTGCGGACTTGAGCTCGGCGACCTCCTCTCGGTAAATCGGGACAGATACAGGTAGCCCTTCACGAGCCCTGGCCGCATAGACATTGACCGTCGTAGCGCCTTTAGCGTTTCGCAAATAGTCGATGAAGATTTTGCCGATGCGATTTTTCGGGCCGAGCACAGCCGAAAACCGATCTGGAATGAGCTTGGCGATGTATTTCACCACCGCCTGGCTGAACGACTTCACCTCTTCCCATGAAGCCTTCGGAGTAAGCGGCACCATGATGTGGATACCCTTCCCTCCGCTGGTCTTCAGGAAGGACTGCAGGCCTAGTTCATCCAGCACCACCAGGGTGAGTTGTGTGGCCTCGACCATCGCCTTCCAAGGCAAGGCAGGATCTGGGTCGAGATCGAGGACGAAGCGATCAGGCTGATCAATGCGAGCGGTTGTGCCGTTCCAGGAGTGCAGCTCAATGGTGCTCATCTGCACCGCCCCGACCAGAGCTTCGACGCTGTTGATCACCATGCCGGCTTTGCCTGCCTCAGCCTTCGGCACGGTCGTGATGTTGGGTATCGCTAGGCGATCAGCATTCTTCTGGAAGAACAGCTCACCTGTGATGCCTTCAGGCGCTCGCACGAGCGCAATGGGACGATCTTTCAGGTGCGGCAAGAGCCAAGGTGAGACCTGGGCATAGTATTCGGCCAGCTCACGCTTTGTGAGGCCGCTGCTGGGATCGATGACGCGCTCGGGGTGCGTGATCTTAACCTTACTGCTTGTTGGTTTGGTCGCCTCCGCTTTGGCGGATGTCGCTTTTTTCGGCGCGGGCGCCGGCTTCTCTTCCGTGATGTCCTTAGCGGGCTTGTCAGTGCGGATGCCATGGAAGACGGCATGTCGCACCACACCATCCGAGGTGATCTCAGCAAACATGACCTCAGCCAGGAGCTCAGGCTTCAACCAATGGATGCCCTTGGCGTCGACACCCTTTGGCGGATTCGCCACCGGCACCTTTTTCTGCTCCAAAGGCAGCAGCTTCTTCAAGATGGTGGCGAGGGTCGACTCGGTGAATCCAGTGCCGACCTTGCCGGCGTACCGAAGCTCTCCGCTGTCCTTATTAGTCAGGGCCAGCACCAATGCTCCAAAGCCACTGCGAGCACCTTTCGGATCGGTGAAGCCAACGATCACGAATTCCTGGCGATGTTTGCACTTGAGCTTAATCCACGAATCGCTGCGCCTTGATACATAGGGGCTACCCGAGCGTTTCCCAATCAGTCCCTCCATCTTCATCTGGCAGGCGCTGTTCATGAGCGCATCGACGTCCTCGGTAAAGTCGTCCGAGAATCGAAGCAAGGGATGTTCATTGCTTTCCATCACCTGTTTGAGAGCGGCTCGCCGCTGCTCCACAGGCACCAGGCGCAGGTCGGCGCCGTTGAGATACGGAAGGTCGAACAGGTAGTAGATGATGCCCTGGCTCTTGCCCGCGTCGAACGCGTTCTGCAGCAGCTGGAAATCGGGTACGCCATCAGCGTTCGGGACGACAATCTCACCATCGAGCCAGGCGCTTTCCAAACCGAGCTGCTTGATTGCTGCGGCCTGCTTCGGCAGCTTGTCAGTCCAGTCATGTCCATTTCGAGTGAACAGGCGCACTTCGTCACCCTCGACTCGGCAGAGCATGCGATAGCCATCGAACTTGATTTCGAAGCGCCACTCACTGCCCTGCGGACTCGACTCGACGAGCGTGGCCAACTGCGGTGCCAGCTTCTCAGGGAGGTCTGCCGGTACTGCATGAGCCGTTCGGAGCGGCTCGGCTTTATCTGGTGACTCACTCGGAGTTGAGGATTTAGGCTTGCCTCGTTTCTTGGGAATGACGGTTCGGTCGCTGAGCACGCTGTTCGGCTGCTCCGACACGACATCGTAATCAGCGATCGGTCTGGCCGACTCGTCTTGGTGTTTGATGAGAAACCACTGCTCCTGCTTGCCTTCGATATTGGTTCGAACCAGATTCCACAGGCCTGATAGCTTCTCGCCCTGCAGTTCGAACTTGAGTCGGCCTTTGCGGTAGGCCTCGTCCGGATCACCTTGAGGGATCCAGATCCCACGATCCCACACGATTACCTCCCCGGCGCCGTAATGCCCTTTAGGGATGGTGCCTTCGAAGCTTGCATAATCGAGCGGGTGGTCTTCAACGTGAACCGAAAGACGCTTCACCTTCGGATCGAAGCAGGGCCCTTTCGGTATGGCCCAGCTCTTGAGCGTGCCGTTGAGCTCAAGTCGGAAATCGTAGTGGAGCCTGGTGGCGTCGTGCTTTTGTACGCAAAACTGCAGGGCCTGGGGTTCGGTGCGTTTGCCTCGCCTTGCTGGCTTCGATGAGCCTGACGGCTCCGGCGAAGCGGCGAAGTCGCGCATTTGATTGTACTTCTCTAAGCCCTGAACCTTGTCCGAACCACCTGCGACTTGGCTCGCTTGGCCGCTAAGCTTTTCCACCAGCGCCTCGAGCGAAATACCACGCTGCTTAGCCTCAGCCTCCAGCGTCTGCAAAACCAAAGTATCTCGCAGCTCCTGCAAGGACTCACCGGCCTCCAGAGCATTCGCCTCTGACAACATTTGTAGCTGCTCAACCGCTTCCGGATGGTCGACGCTAAAAGCTAGGAAAGCCAAGGTGATGTCATCCATGGAACGATCCTCCAAGTAGCAGCACCTTGAGTCTAGTAGCTGAATTCCCCTTTGATTTATCAGCTATCTTGGCGGTTCAGCGGCTGAAGAAACTTCTCTAGGGGAGGGTGACGGTTATCAATTGCCTTTGGTAGATGGTGATCTTGCTTCACCTGTTGTCGATCACAAAAATGGCAAATCAGCCAAAATCTCGCCATCTATGTCGAGGGGAGGAACGATTTGATAGCACTTCGATTCAGATAGGTAGCTAACAATAACCATCGTGGATTATCTGCATGAAGCATTTATTTTTCGGCACCCTTCTCACTATGGCCGCCTTTGCTACCTCCGCCGCTGAGCTATCAGGCTCCTTGGGCGCAACCAGTCAAGGTGGTCTCACCGCCAGAGTCGGGTTGGGAGTCGAGTGGGAGAAAAGCTGGCTTCGATCTGATACCGGCAGGCTGACAGGATACTGGGATGCCGGATACACCTATTGGGAAGCTGGCGATGCGGCAGGCAGCGCCCACTCGCTGTCCTTCTCTCCAGTGTTCGTTTACGAGTTCGCCGGAGGGGAAATCAAACCCTTCATCGAGGCAGGCATTGGGCTCGCGTTTTTCTCCAATACAAAGGTCGGCGATCAGAACCTTGGCTCAGCCTTCAACTTTGAAGACCGGATCGGGGTAGGTTTGAAAATTGGTGATAAGCAGCGAGTAGGGATAAGGGCGGTTCATTACTCCAACGCAGGCATCAAGCAGCCGAACGATGGCATCGAGTCATTCGCCTTGTTCTACAGCCATCAGATTTGATGTCGCAGGGCTGGTACTCCTGGCTAAATAGCGCATCATGGGATGCCTAGTCGTCGAGGCGAGATAGTGAATAAGCACAGCTAAATGAGCCTACGTTGTTCATGCCCACGGGGCGAAGCGAAAAAAATGCCCCGGCAGTACCTCACCGGGGCCAAGTTCCATATGCAACCTTTAATGGCTCCGTGCCGTTTCCAGCTCGGCTCGCAGCGAATCCACTGCCGCGACGATCACTCGCGCTGTGGATAGCACTTTCGCGCCTGCAGGACTGAGCAGCGTTCGCCGTGATGCACTAACGAACAACTCGACGCCCAGTTCTGCCTCCAGCGCGTTCAGATGCTTGGTGACAGCCGGCTGACCAATGCCGAGCTGTGCCGCAGCGGCGCTCACTGTTCCCAGGTCAACAGTCGCCAGAAAGCTTTCCAGCTTGGTGACGTTCATGTGTTTCACCAGGCCTACAGGTCGAGCACGAGAAGCTTGGACTTCGCACGCGAAACGCACGCCGTCAGACAGCTACCTTTTTCGGAGTCGTCGAGGATGTAGTCCTGATGGTCGACTTCTCCTTCCAGATAACGAATCTTGCAGGTGCCACACAGCCCCGACTGGCATGAAGTCTCGACTGGGTAACCCGCATCCTGGAGCACCTGCGCGAGATTCTCGTGGGCCTGGACGACGATCTCTTCGCCAGTGCTGGCTATGCGAGCGACGAACGAACCATTGCTCTGCTCCGCGCTTGCCGGCTCAGGTGCTTTCACGGGTGCCTTGAAGTGCTCAAAGTGAACTGTGCCAGCAGGCCAATGAGCAGCGGCTTCCTTGCACGCGTTCATGAAGCCTGCAGGCCCGCAGTAATACACGTGGCAACCTTCGGGGGCGTCTTTCAGGAATGACTGTAGGTCGAAGCTCTTGGAGGGATCCCCGCCATCGAAATGAAGGACGACCTTTCCTTCCCCGATCAGCTCTTCCATCTCCTCTGAAAACGCAGCGAATTCGGGGCCTTTGCAACAGTAGTGGAGCTCATACTCCTGCTTCGCCGACTCCAGTGCATGCATCATCGATTTCATGGGCGTGACGCCGATGCCACCGGCCAAGAGGATGGACTTGCGAGCTTCCTTGCTCAGCATGAAGTTGTTACGCGGCACACTGACCCTCACCGTTTCGCCGACATGCAGCTGATGAACCGCGATGGAGCCGCCAGTCCCTCGCTCATCACGCAGTACACCAATGACGTAGCGATGAGGCTCGGCGGGCGAATTGCTCAGCGAATATTGCCTGACCATTCCGTTGGGCAGATGGATGTCGATGTGTGAGCCGGCTGTAAATGGTGGCAGCGCACCACCATTCGGATCAACGAGCTCGTATGAGTTGATCCCCTGGGCTTCGCGGGTAACGCGACGGATCAACAGTTCCAGCAACGCTGGGTTGGGATTTGCTAAAGATGTCATCGTCATCACCTCTCACCAAGGCACGGGAGCCCCAGGTAGCCCAGGGCCCGCGCTTTTTTCTTATTGTTCTTTGAAGCTCTGTTCCAACTGCTCGAACCGTGCCGTGACGAAATCCGCACGCTCCTTGCCCTTGAGCTTGTCAGCTTCGGTGAGGATGGCCACTGCCTCCCTGGCAAGCTTGCGGCGGTTGATAACCTCTTGCTCCGGAGTCGCGGCTCTGGGCATGTTGAACACGTTGCCGGTGCAGTAGCTATTCGGCTCTCCGCCCATATCACGCAGCCACTGGGCGAAACCAGCTGCCGCAGCTTGCGGGTTGGTGCCACGGATGCCATCGCGCAGCATTTTGCGGAAGGCATACAGGCCGGCGTCGAACTTGGTCGGGTTCTCCAGCGAGTGCACCGCGATTGGACGTTGGCTGATGATGGCCTCGTAGTCTCCTGGAGCGTACTGAGCTTCCTTGTAGTTGTGACGTTCACGGTGGTTGGACGGAATCGGTGGAATGTCTTCGAGCTTGTATTTGCCGAAGCGCTCTGGACGACGCATGGCCACTTGGCCTTCCAAGAAATCGATGGTCTCGTACCCGACCATGCTCTTGTCACCGACGCCACGGGTGTCGATGCCTGGGCCCATGACGCGCCAACCAATCATCTTGGAGTTTTCGTCATCCACAGGAACAGTCCAGCGGACGATGTGGAAGCGGCTGAACAGCTTCTTCGCCGAACCGTCTTCCGACGTGTAGGCATGCAGGCTGAGGTTCGGCAATACCTGATGCTGAATCCGCAGGAACATGCGGTCGTCGTTCACGCGACGAGCGCCCGCACAGGCCAGACTACGACCCTGGTGAACCGGGATGAATTGCATGTCCGGAGCGACTTCCATCGAGGCGGCGCCGACTTCGTCGAAAGTGGTGCCCTGGAACTGACCGCCCACCACGTTTTTCGCAGAGTGCAGGGCCGTGGGGTGGAAGTTGTCAGCCGCGTTGTCCTGCACCTGCAGCCAGTTGCAGTGCTGGAAGTTGCTGTATGGAACCAGCTCGTCGCCTTCCATCACAGTGAAATTCTGCTCCCATTCTGGGAACGGTGGCTCTTCATCAGGCGGGCCCATGTAGGCGAACACCAACCCGTGACGCTCGAACGCCTTATAGGCACCCTGGCGGATAGAGCAGGCATATTTCTCGCCTTCCTTTTCCTCGCCGGCAGGGAACGGGACATGGAGGCAGGCACCATCCACATCGAAGACCATACCGTGATAGCAGCACTTGATGCCCTTCTCCTGAATAGCACCGTACTCCAGCGAAGCACCACGGTGGCAGCAGTGGGCATGCAGCACACCTACTTGGCCGCTACCGTCGCGAAATGCCACCAACTCTTCGCCCATGATCTTCAGGAAGCGAGGCGTATCGGTGAGCTCCAACGACATGCAGACCGGGTGCCAGAAGCGACGCAGGTACTCGCCAGCTGGCGTGCCGGGGCCGGTTTCGGTCAGCTCTGGGTCATGGTTTGGAGTGTTGTTGGTGTAGTAGCCACCGTAAGCGATCAGCTTCTTGGGAACGGCAGCGCCGTTGCCGCCTGCACCACGTTGATCATCATGCTTATCGAATTTCTCAGTCATTTTCATTGCCTCAGGCTTATTGTTAGATACGGGATACGGTATTCGTACTCTGTATACATATTGTTCGAACGCAATGTTGCTACGGGTACTGCTTGTGTTCCTTGGGGTATCAGTTGATGGATTTGTCGACCAGAGCGCCTGCCTGGATCCACGGCATCATGCCGCGCAGGCGCTCACCGACCACTTCGATCTGGTGACGTTGCAGCAGGCTACGCCGGGCAGTGAGCGTGGGATTGCCTGCCTTGTTTTCCAGGATGAAGTCCTTGGCGTATTCGCCATTTTGAATACTGGTGAGCAGCTCACGCATTCTGTCCTTGGTCTCAGCCGGCACGATCCTCGGCCCGCTGATGTACTCGCCGAATTCGGCGTTGTTGGAGATGCTGTAGTTCATGTTGCCGATGCCGCCTTCATAGATCAGGTCGACGATCAGCTTGAGTTCGTGCAGGCATTCGAAGTAGGCGAGCTCAGGCGAATAGCCGCCTTCCACCAATGTTTCGAAACCGAGCTTGATCAACTCGACGGTGCCACCGCAGAGCACGGCTTGCTCACCAAAGAGGTCAGTCTCGGTCTCCTCGCGGAAGTTGGTTTCGATGATGCCGGCCTTGCCGCAACCAATGGCAGAGGCGTAGGCCAGGGCCAGTTCGACTGCATGGCCGGAGGTGTTCTGCTCCACGGCGATCAGTGCCGGGACACCATGGCCTGCTTGATAAGTCGAACGCACGGTGTGACCGGGCGCTTTAGGCGCGATCATGATCACATCAAGGTCGGCGCGAGGCTTTACCTGACCGTAGTGAATGTTGAAACCGTGGGCGAAGGCCAGGGTGGCGTTGCGGCGCAGATGCGGCTCGACGTCGCTGCGGTAGACATCCGCGATCAGCTCATCAGGAATCAGCATCATGACCAGGTCTGCCTGGGCAACGGCCTCAGCAACAGTGCTCACCGCGAGACCGGCATTCAGCGCCTTCTTCGACGACGCCGAACCCTGACGCAAACCGACGATGACATCAATGCCACTGTCACGGAGGTTCTGGGCGTGAGCATGCCCCTGAGCGCCATAGCCGATGATCGCCACGCAGAGCCCCTGCAGCAGGCTCAAATCAGCATCTTTATCGTAGAACAGCTTCATGTCAGTCAGACCTTCTTGTTTTTGTGTTCGGGATTTCGTGCTCTGTACTCTGTATACAGAGTTCACAGTCTTGACCTACACTGAACGGGAGTCAAGGAAAATTTGAATGACACGGGAGAAAGTGGACAATGCAGCTTTCAGTGGGGGAAGCCGATCTTCGGCGAGGTCAATCAATGACAAGCACGCTCAAGCGTATCCAGTCGCGCACGGACTACGTGGATGAGGTTTACAAGGCTCTGCTCGATGCCATCAGCGACGGCTCGCTGGCACCCGGCGCACGCCTGACGCAGGAAGAAATCGCCGAGCAGATGAACATCTCCCGGTCACCTGTGCTGCAGGCGCTGAGGTTGCTCAAGAAGGATGGCCTTGTTCAGGATGCGCCGGGGCGAGGCCTGCTGGTGACCCCGTTGACGACGGACTCGATTCGTAACCTCTACCTGATTCGAGGAGCCCTGGATAACCTCGCGGCAAAAATGGCCGCAGAGCAGAAATTCCAGATGGATCCTGCGTTGATCAAAAGAGGCCGCAAAGCCTCGCAGGGCAAAGATATCAAGGCAATGATTGATGCTGACATGGCATTTCATACGGCAATTTACGAAGCCTCTGGCAATCCGCTGATAGCTCAAAGCGCCCAGGTCTACTGGGTACACTTGCGCCGCGCAATGGGGGCTGTGCTGCAGTCATCAGAGCAGCGTGAGGCGATCTGGAACGAGCATGAAGCGATAGCGAAAGCAATTGCTGCCGGAGATGTGGTAGCCGCAGGCGAACTAACCGACGTGCACACAACCCATGCTAGAAAAAACCTGCTTGAGCGCCTCAGCCATCTACTAATGACATGACTGCAAAGGTGCCCGAGCTCTCGGGCACCAAAGTAGGTTTTCTACTGAGGTGTCTATAGGGGTTCGGTTACTGAGCGGTAGCTCAATACTCGGCCCTTGTCGGCTTCAGCCATTCCTACCTGCTTTACTCGATAGCAATCGCTCCGTCTGCATAAGCTGTGCCCACACACCGGATCCGTTGTGGAATGGTCTCCCATCAATGGGGAATCCAACGCCTGCTTATTTACAAAATGAGTCCCTAAAACTGATGATCTTGGCCTTCCATCTTTAATGGCACTGGGCTATCGTCTATGGCAACCTAAATCCATGAGTTGCAAAGGGATTGACCATGCGTTTGAGTAAGGTACGAGTTCAGAATTATCGAAGTATTATCGATACCGGCGAATTTGAGATCGAACGGTTAAAAACGATTTTGGTTGGCCCAAACGAAGCAGGTAAAACTGCAATTCTACAAGCGATCCAGCAAATCAACGCACCAGAGGGTGTTAAAGGATTTAATCCACTTCGCGACTATCCAAGAGCAAACTACACACAGATCAGTCGAGGCGAGCTAAGCGCCGAAGATATCGAAGTAGTAAAAGCGACCTTTGTACTGGAAAAGGCCGAGCTAGATCACGCCCCCGAAAAAATCAAAGGACAGCCACTCAGCTACACTTTCACAAGGTATTTGGACAATAGCTGGCGGCACAGTTTAATTGGAGTCGCCACCCCCTATTTGAAAGACATCAAGAATGACCTGCTCCGACTCGCTGCTCATCTGGATCGGGATATTGCAGAGGGCTCGTCTAAGGCCCGAACAGAAGCACTCAACAAATTGATCAATAACGTGTCTCAGTTCAGATACTTATGGTCTGTGGCTGAGACCTTGAAGCCGTGGCTTGACGAAATGCTACCCTACGTAGATGAGGAGAACGAAAAAGAGGTTGCCCGTTGGGAAAGCATCGTCACCGCCTTGGATGATGATGTAGAGATCAACAAATTCCGCTTACACCTCCACAAAAACCGCCCAGTTTTTGTGCTTTACAGCAACTACTTCCGCGTTAAACCGATCATCCACCTGGGAAACCTAGCTAAACGGTTGGAAACCAATAACCTAGATGACGAAGCCTATGACTACGGTAATGTCTGCTTGCTAAAGCTACTTGGATTCACAGCCCAAGAGCTCTCTGACCTCGGCAAAGCATCTGACCCCAGCCATACCACTACTGACCTTGAAAATTACCGGGCAAAACTTGATCAGCGGGGGTATGAACTGAATGCCGCGAGCGTAGAACTGACCCAGCAAATCGTTAAGGTGTGGAATCCTGATGACACAAAAGCCGAGGCCAGTAGACTTAAGCTGAGTGCAGATGGCCAGTACCTGAAGGTTGTAGTAGAGGACAATATCGGAGTAGAGGTGGAGCTCGACCAACGTTCCGAGGGCTTCCAATGGCTGGTCTCGTTCTTCATCGTATTCTTTGCGGAAGCGAAGGGTAAACACAAGAACACCGTCCTACTCCTGGACGAGCCTGGGGTGAGCCTTCATGCGCTGAAACAGAGAGAATTTAGAAAAACCATTTCGTTGCTCGCCGATGAAAACCAGACGATATACTCAACTCACTCCCCGTTCCTGGTTGGCCCGGACGAACTCGACTTAGTAAGAGTGGTAGAGCTGACAGATAGAACTGTAGGTACCCAGGTTCACACAACTGTTTCCTCCAGCGACCCTGCAGCCTTGCTGCCGCTCCAAGAAGCGCTAGGTTATGACTTAGCTCAAAGTCTTTTTGCTAGCCAAAGGAACCTAATTCTTGAAGGGCTCACAGATTACTGGTACGTCGAAGCGATTGCCAATCTGCTCAAGGAGGGAGGAAAAGCGGCTCTGCACGACAAAATTTCGCTAGTGCCAGCTAATACCGCGAGCAAGATTGTATACTTCGCAACCATCCTTACCTCACATAACCTTAAGGTGGCGGCGCTGCTCGATTCGGACAATGCGGGGGATCAGGCTGCCCGTCAGGAAACGTTGGTGCATCGCCTTGGCAGTAAAAGAATTCTCCGAACGTCAGACTACACAGTACCCAAGATCGAACATGCAGAGATCGAGGACTTATTGCGAGAGACATTGGCAGCGGTCGCTAAAACCGATCTCAATTGGGACATCGACAGTGCCTTGGCTAAAGCCTCCGACAAACCCATCATTGACGTTTTCCAGAGAACAATCGGCAAGGACTTTTCCAAATACAAGCTGGCAAAAGCCTTCCTCAAATGGTCGCGCGACCACTCTGTATCTGATCTGGCACCACATGAGATCGAAGGCTGTACAAACCTCATAAACGCTATCAACGCTGCGCTCAAATAACCACGGCAAACGAAGGGCGCCCGTCGACCGGGTGCCCTTGGCAAGTAGTTATCGATTGACGATGGACTTCGGCATGATGAGGCAGATGAACGCCGCGAAGATCAACGAGCCTGCGATGCAGTACAGCGCCAGGTCAGTGGATGAGGTGACATCTTTCACCCAACCAATCATGTAGGGGCTGATGAAGCCTGCTAGGTTACCGACCGAGTTGATCATGGCGATACCCGCCGCAGCCGCAGCCCCACCCAAAAATGCGGGAGGCAGGCACCAGAACTGGCAAAGTCCGGTCATGATTCCCATGGTAGCCAACGACAGGAAGACAAGCGAAACCGTAGGGTTGCCCGACGTCAGGGTGCTGAGCACCAGTCCTGTCGCACCGAGCACTGCCGGCACGGCGGCATGCCAACGACGCTCCTTGCTGCGGTCAGCGCTACGACCGGTGAAGATCATCGCTGCGGTAGCGAACGCATAAGGGATGGTGGTGAGCAGCGACACCGTGGAGGCTTCCTGGATGCCCGAGCTTTTGATCAGCGATGGCAGCCAGAAGCTGACACCGTACAGCCCCATCATGAAGCCGAAGTAGCCTGAGCTCAGTACCCATACTCGCTTGTTGCGGAATGCGCCGAACACCGAGTGAACTTCCTTCGTCCCACCCTCTTTCTCCAAGTTACGCTTCAGCGTTTCTTTCTCGCTCGCAGACAGCCACTTGGCATCGTCGATCTTGTCCTGCAGATAGAACAGCACGACGACACCTGCAATGATCGATGGCAACGCCTCCAGGAAGAACAACCATTGCCAGGCGGAGTGGCCCATCCAACCATGCGTGGAAGCCATGATCCATCCAGACAGAGGGCCGCCAATGACGCCTGCCATCGGTATGCCGGTCATGAACATTGCGGTGATCTTGCCCCTGCGGGAAGGCGGGAACCAGTAGGTCAGGTACAAAATGATGCCGGGGAAGAAGCCAGCTTCTGCTAGCCCGAGCAGGAAGCGCAACACGTAAAACTGCGTCGGCGTTTGAACGAAGATCATGCTGGCCGAAAGGATGCCCCAGCTGATCATGATCCGGGCGATCCAGCGTCTCGCACCTACCCGGTGCAGAATGATGTTGCTCGGAACTTCAAAGATGAAATAACCAAGAAAGAATATCCCGGCACCCAGACCATAAATTGTTTCACTGAACTTCAACTCATCTAACATTTGAAGTTTAGCGAAGCCAATATTCACTCGATCAAGGTAGGCAAACACATAGCAGATAAAGAGAAACGGAATAAGTCGCAAGGCCACACGGGTATACAATTGGGATTCAGCTGCTGAATCCTGGACGGCATAGGGTGCCTCTAGAGTATTAGACATGATGCCAATCTCCGAATGATTTTGTAGTTGTAGGCGTCGAATCGTGCAGCAGCGCCTTTCCAGGTTCGGCGCTGCTGCAGAGAGGGTCAGGAGAACATGTCCGGCTGTTCTGCCACGAGTTGGTCGTAGATGGGTTGGAAATGGAGCCAGCCAATGAAAGGGCTGCCCACGTTTTCACGGCTGTAACGGCAGCGCTCAGGCGATACCAGCTTCGGCGTGATGCCGCTGGCTTCGATCAGCAGTTGCTGCTGGCAGCACCGCTCCAGCGCAATGAACCAGAATGCGGCTTCGTCGATGCTATGCCGGCTGGCGGTGAGCAGGCCGTGGTTCTGGTGAATGGCCGCACGCACATCCTTGAAGTATTCGCTGACCGACTTGCCGGCCTTGGCCTCGACTGCAACGGCGCCGGCCTCTGCAGTGATGACGACGTGGTCTTCAAAGAAAACTGCCGCATCCTGGGTGATAGGCGGGAGTGGTCGCCCGGTTGCGGCCCACGCCCCACCATAGATCGTATGGGCATGGCACATGGCGACGATGTCGGGATGCGCTTCGTGAACGGCGGCGTGCAGAACGAAGCCGGCCCGGTTGATCGCGTAGGTGCCCTGTACCACTTTACCCTCGTGATCCGCGAGGATCAGATTGGACAGCTTGACCTGGGAGAAGTGGACGGCCATCGGGTTCGTCCAGTACAGCTCCGGGAATTCCGGGTCGCGTACTGTCAGGTGACCAGCGAAACCGTAATCGAGACTGTGTTTCGCGAATGCACGGCAGGCTGCAACGAGATGTTTCTTACGATACTGCCGCTCTTCTTCGTAACTTTTAAAGTCAGGAATTTCCGGAAAGATCAGACCCTGCTGTTCAGGTTGATAAACCGAAATGCGGCGCTTTCCGTTAGATGCTGGTTCAATCCGCAGCAAGGGATCCATAGTGCCAACCTCATCTTTTATTGTTTTTGGAGACCCATAGTTGACTTTAGGCGTATGGATTGACAAACGAAGGCTTTTCACCCAAGGTTGAATTAAATTTAGCCTAACCTAATAATAATGAGAAAGATTCCTAACTTCGCCGCAATCAAAGCATTTGAAGCTGCTGCGCGCCTGGAAAGCTTCGTTGCCGCCGCCGATGAGCTCCATCTATCCGCCTCGGCAGTTAGCCACCAGGTCAGAAAGCTGGAGGCCACTCTGGGCATGGAGCTGTTCAAACGTCAGCCTCGCTCGGTGGAGTTGACGATCCAGGGGCGGGCGCTTGCCCAGCGCTTGACCGTCGCGCTCGACGGCCTGGAGTCTGCACTTTCTATGTGGATGCCGAGCGCCGAGCAACTGCACCTGGCCGTTCATTGCTCGCCAAGCTTTGCTTCCAAATGGCTTTCACCACGCCTCGCTCGCCTCGTCAGTGAACCCAATCCGCTTCATATCCGCCTCACTTCCAGCGCCACGCCGCCTGAGCTCACCCGACACGAGGAGATCGACATTGCGATCACCTACGGGGCGCCGATCCAGCGGGTGGGCGTGATTGCCGAACCTCTGGGGTTGGAGACTATCGCCCCCATGAGCTCGAAGCAGTTCTTCGACGCTTCCCAGACGCTCGAACCGCACCTGCTTAAGCCTGGCTCACTTATCGACTCCCAACTGAGCCCAGTGCGCTGGAGCGACTGGTTCCGCCATGAAGGGATTGCCGAACGCGCAGACTTGGGCGGTTTGTCGTTCGACCGTGCCGCGCTCGTCCTCTCCGCCGCAGCGGATGGGCTGGGTATTGCCCTGGAGTCCACCCGTCTGGCAGAGACAGAGTTGCGCCAAGGCTCTCTGGTCGTACTGAATGGACATCAGCCTCCCTTGCAGCGGGAGATGCATTTCCTCTGCTACCGTGGCTCGATGAAAGGGAGCCGCAAGATTGAGCGGTTCAAGGAATGGATCATGAACCAGATCCATGAAGCTTGATGCTCGCCCTTCACCGCTCCACTGTCAGCAGCAACGGCTAACCCTAGGCCCCTGCAATACCCGTATTCATCCAGATCATCAGCCCGGTTAGGGTAGCCAGGGAACCCAAGGTGGAGATCAGGATGGTGCGGGAGATAAGCCCTGCCTCCCGACGATAGAATTCAGCCAGCATGAAGGGCCCAGTACCGGTGGGCAAGGCGCTGAGCAACAGCGCGGAATTGGCCCACATCGACTGCAGCGCGAAGACTTTGAACGCCAGGAACCAGGTCAGTAGCGGCTGTCCCACGAGCTTGATGGTGACCAGCGGCCAAGGGTTGCTCTTCCCTCCAGTCGACTTGACCGTTTTCTGGCCCAAGAACAGGCCAAGCGAAACGAGAGCACAAGGCGTGGTAGCCGTAGCGAGCATGTCGAGGAAGCTCGTGACTGGGTGAGCCAGCGGAATACCTGTCATTGCCCAGACAGCCCCAGCGATGGGCGCAATCACCAGAGGGTTCTTGGACAGCGCCTTCACTACGACCCCTACTGCTCTGCCGAGATGCCGCTCTTCCTGCAAGCCGATTTCGATGCAGATCACCGCAATGGCGAAGAGCAGGCACACAACGATGATAGTCGAAATGAGCGCCGGTTGAAGACCTGGATGGCCGAAGACAATCGCACACAGCGGAATGCCGATGTAGCCAGTGTTCGCATAGCCAGCGCTCAAGCCGTCGATGCTTGAAGTGGCAAGGCTGTGGCCGGTACTCAACCGCCAAATCAAAGTAGCGACGAAAATGGCCAGCGTGCCGGCTCCGAAGGAAATGATGAAGCCAGGCTGCCAGATTTCAGCCCACGACGCGGTCGCGGTCACCTTGAATAGCAGCGCGGGTAGGCAGAGCCATACCACCATCTTGTTGATCTCGGAGGCGGCCTGGTCTCCGAGTCGGTTGGTCTTGCGGCAGATGAAGCCTGCGAGGATGAGGGCAAAGATCGGCAAAACGATTGCAAGGACGGTGTACATGACTTCCACGTTTGGAGGGGATTTTAGGCCTGCATAGATTAAAATCGCCGACCAATGCAGTCCAATGACTATGAAGTATCAGATCGATACCTCTGGAGCATCAATGATCGAACATCGCCACTTACGCTACTTTCTTGCCTTGGCCGACCACCTGCACTACGGCAAAGCATCAGCGCAGGTAAACGTAGCGCAGCCCTCGCTGAGTCGGCAGATTGCTGATCTTGAATCTCAGCTAGGCTGCCGGCTGTTCGCTCGCACCTCCCGGTCGGTGGAGCTCACCGCAGCAGGTTCCGAGTTTCAACGAAGCGCGCAACTGGTCATACAGGCTATGGACTCGGCGATTCGCTCCACTCAAGCTGTCGCTCGGGGCGAGAAGGGGGAGTTGCGTATCGCATTTACGTCCATGATCGCCTGGTCTGGCCTACCCAAGATGATCAAGTCCTACGCTGTTAACGCTCCCGGTGTGAACCTTGAACTGAGCGAGCTGATACCTGGCGCCTTGATGAAAGCTGTCGAGACCGGAGAGTGCGATATTGGCCTGACCTTCAAAGCCACGGTTCAGCCACCGTATCAATATCGGGAATTGCAGCGTGAGTCCCTGAGTATCGCGGTGCCGGGAGATCATCCGCTGGCACGCAAAAAGTCGGTAACAGTCCAAGACCTCATTGATGAGCCCTTCATCTTGAGCCCTCGCGACACCGCCTCCGCCCTGCACGACACAATCTTCAAACTATGTCGAGACAGTGGATTCGAACCTCGCGTGCGGATGTACACCCAGCTGCAAGGGACGATAGTCAATCTGGTTGGTGAAGGTCTCGGCGTCTCGATCATTCCGACGTCCATGTCGAAATCGAATCCAGACTCGGTTCGGTTCATTCCAATTACCAACGCACCCGAGATCACTTTGGGGATGGTCTGGAACATGGAGAACTCCAACCCATGCCTCTCCGCCTTCATTCAATCGGTCGGCACCCGCCTCGATCCGCCATGATCGCTCGGCGGGTATCGACATTTGTTTGCTAGCGATTCACCACCGATTTGGGCATCGCCAGGCAGACCACCGCAGCACACACCAGCGCAGCCGCGATGCAGTAGAGCGCGATGCTGGTAGAACCAGTGGTGTCTTTCACCCAGCCGATCAAGTAGGGGCTGATGAACCCCGCCAGGTTGCCAATGGAGTTGATCATCGCGATTCCTGCCGCCGCCGCTACACCGCCTAGGAATGCAGGCGGATAGCACCAGAACTGGCTCATAGCAGTCATCACACCCATGGCACCCACCGAGAGAAATGCCACCGTCAACATGGGGTTTTGCTCTGTAGTGGTGGCGAGCACCAACCCCAAGCCGCCGATCACCGCAGGCACCGCCGCATGCCAGCGACGCTCTAGTACATTATCCGAATGCCGCCCGGTCATGACCATGGCAATCGTCGCCAGGGCATACGGGATAGTGGTTAGCAGTGAGACTTCCGCCGCACTCTGAATACCCGAGTTCTTGATCAGCGACGGTAGCCAGAAGGTGATGCCGTTCAGGCCCATCATCACGCCGAAGTAACCTGCACTCAGCAGCCACACCTTGGGGTTGGTGAAGGCGCTGAAAGCAGAGTGTCCATGGTGCGACTGGTCTTCTCCCTGAAGATTACGCTTTAGGACGGCTTTCTCTTCCGTGGTGAGCCACTTGGCATCGTCCGGATTGTCACGCAGGTAGAAGAGGACGACGAAGCCGGCAATGATCGAAGGTATTGCTTCGAGGGCGAACAGCCACTGCCAGGCTGAATAGCCATGCCACCCGTGAGTGGTCGACATGATCCACCCCGAGAGTGGCCCGCCAAGGACACCCGCCATGGGGATGCCAGTGAGGAACATCGCAGTGATTTTCCCGCGCCGGGAAGACGGGAACCAGTAGGTCAGGTAAAGGATGATACCGGGGAAGAATCCGGCCTCAGCAACCCCCAGCAGGAATCTCAGCATGTAGAACATGGCGGGCGTTTGTACGAACACCATACAGGCTGACAGTACACCCCAGCTGACCATGATGCGGGCGATCCAACGACGAGCGCCGATCTTGTGCAGCATCATGTTGCTCGGCACTTCAAAGATGAAGTAACCGAAGAAGAAGATCCCGGCCCCAAGGCCGTACACAGTCTCGCTGAACTTGAGTTCGTCAAGCATCTGCAACTTGGCAAAGCCGACGTTCACCCGATCCAGGTAAGCGAACACGTAGCAAAGAAAGAGGAAGGGGATCAGTCGAAGGGTTAAGCGCGCGTACAGCTTTGACTCGTCCGGAATGGAACTCGAATCGGGGACGCAGGCAGCATCAAGAGCATTAGGCATCTGCCTATCTCCAGTCATTGTTATTGTGCGGTAAGGAATAGGCGCCGCCCGGACGGACAGCGCCAGAGGGCGTTACGAGAACATGTCAGGCTGCTCAGCCGCAATCTTGTCGTACAGCGCCTGGAAGTGCAGCCAGCCAATGAAGGGGCTGCCCACGTTTTCACGGCTGTAGCGGCAACGCTCTGGCGAGACCAGTTTCGGTGTGATGCCAGAGGCTTCGATCAGCAACTGCTGCTGGCAGCAACGCTCCAGGGCAATGAACCAGAATGCGGCTTCATCGATGCTGTGACGGCTCGCGGTCAGCAGGCCGTGGTTTTGGTGAATAGCAGCGCGCACGTCCTTGAAGTAATCGCAGACGGCGTTACCGGCCTTGGTCTCCACCGCAACGGCACCAGCCTCTGCTGTGATGACGACGTGGTCTTCAAAGAACACGGCAGCATCTTGGGTGATCGGCAGCAGCGGACGCCCGGTGGATGCCCATGCGCCACCATAGATGGTGTGAGCGTGGCACATCGCAACGATGTCCGGGTGCGCTTCGTGAACGGCAGCGTGCAACACGAAACCGGCACGGTTGATGGCGTAGTCACCCTGAACTACTTTGCCCTTGTGGTCGGCCAGGATCAGGTTGGACATCTTGACCTGTGAGAAGTGAACGGCCATCGGGTTCGTCCAGTACAGCTCAGGAAACTCTGGATCACGGACGGTCAGGTGACCGGCAAAGCCGTAATCGAGGCTGTGCTCAGCGAATGCGCGGCACGCTGCCACCAAGTGCTTCTTGCGGTACTGACGCTCTTCTTCGAAGTTCTTGAACTCAGGGATCTCGGGGAAGATGAGCCCTTCCTGTTCAGGCTGATAAATCGAAATGCGCTTCTTACCGCCTGCGGTTGGGTCAAGTTTGAGTACCGATTCCACGATTACCACCTCTGGTTATTGTTTGGGGTGACGTCATGGTCTCGATCTGGCGTGGGGGTGACAAACGATCCGTTTTCAAGCAAGGCTCAATAAAATTCAGTCTTGGCTGTTTGGCATCTACGGCATGAAGCTGGCGTTACGAAAGCTCTCGAGGGCCTGATCGCAATTCAGCCCTTGAAACGCAAAATGCCCTGGAGCGAGTAAACGCCAGGGCACATTGCACTGATGTTGCGATGCAGCGTCGGAAGGGTGTCAGGCGTTTTGCATAGATCTGACTTTGTCAGTGGTAATGAGCTCACCACCGATGCCCCACTCACCGCTCTTCACTTCTTCAAAGATGACCCAGGTCACACCACGCATTTTCTCGCCTTCAACCGAGACCATGGCGTCGGTGATCTTGCTGATGATCTCTGCCTTCTGCTCTGCAGAGAAAACACCTTCGATGCCTTTCACAGTTACCAATGGCATAACCGTACTCCTTCAGTTATTGGGTTATTGCGATGATCAACACGCCTGATTAAGCCTGGTAAGGCGCGTAGTCCGTGTAGCCTCTTGCCCCGATCACACCGTAGAACGTGGAATGATCGCTGGGGGCCAGAGGCCAGCCGTTTTGCATCCGCTCCACCAGATCGGGGTTGGCGATGTAGGAGGTGCCGAAGGCGATCAGATCGTGATTGCCGTTCTGCAGCTCCGCTTCTGCCAGCTCAGCGGTGAAGCCACCTGCGCCAATGACCGTGCCCTTATAGAGCGAGCGGAACTGCTTGTAGAAACCATCCGGGAATGGAACCGCGTCCAGTGTTGGCTGGTAGTTCAGATGGACGAAGGCCAATTCGCGCTCGTTCAATTCGGCAGCAACACTGTTCCAGGTTGCTTCCTCTTCCGGGTACGGGCGAAGGTCATACAGGCGCCCAAACGGCGAGATACGAACACCGACACGGAAGCTGCCAATGGCATCAGCAATCGCGTCGACCGTTTCCAGCAAGAAGCGCTGTCGGTTTTGAATCGAGCCGCCGTACTCATCGGTACGCGTGTTGATTTGGCTGCTCAGGAACTGGTCGAACAGGAATGCGTTAGCCGCCATCAGCTCCACACCATCGAAGCCCGCATCCACCGCTCGCAGTGCGGCGGCAACGAAGTCTTCGGTCACGCGGTGGATCTCATCCACAGTTAAAGCACGCGGGACACTCGGTGCGACCGGGCCAGCCACACCGGGTGCAGTCCAGGCGTAAACCGTAGTACCCACAGCAGGCTCGGCACTTGCCGAAACAGGCGCTGCGTTGCCAGGCTGCAGCGATTCGTGAGACATCCGGCCTACATGCCACAGCTGGGCGAAGATCTTGCCGCCTTTAGCATGAACGGCATCAGTTACCTCGCGCCAAGCGCGGGTCTGCTCGTCGGTGTAAATGCCGGGGGTGTACAGGTAACCGCGCCCCTCGTCGGAGATCGGCAGGCCTTCAGTGATAATTAGGCCCGCCGAGGCCCGCTGCGCGTAATACAGAGCGGTCAGCTCGGACGGCACATTGTCTTCCGTCCGGGTACGGGTCATTGGGGCCATCACAACGCGGTTGGCGAGTTTGAGGCCTTCCAGGTCGTAAGGAGTAAACAGCTTTTTCATGATCTACCTCTGCAAACGACTTCGTGAATCAGGCGGCTGGTTGGCCGGCGATAACTTCCAGCTTGGGCACCATGCGGATGGCCTTCGAGAAGTTGGCGAGGTTCACGGAAGTCTTGGTGACAATGCGGTGTAGCTCTTCCACTTTTTCTGCAGGTGCATCGGTGTGGATGCGCACCACGTAGCTCATCTCGTCGAAGCCTGGGTTGACGCTCTCGTCCAGGCCCAGGAAGCCACGCAGATCCAGCTCACCACTGGTTTCGATTTCCAGACTGTGGATAGTGATGCCCATGGCCGATGCGTTCACCACATAGCCAACTGAGAGGCAGGCGTTCAGGCCAGAGATGAGTAGCTCCTGCGGGTTGGGGGCAGAGTTGGTACCCAGCAGTTCCAGTGGCTCATCAGCCGCGATCTGGACGTTTCGTGGGTAGTCGGTGCCGCTCAGGTGGAAGCGGTCAATGGTCGCCACGGTGCGGGTCTGATGTTCCCACTTGGTGTTGATTTTGAAGCGTGCGTGACGCTTGGCTGGATCTTCAGCGACGCCCTGTGCAAAGGCTTGCAGAGCAGCGACATCGATACCGTTGAGATGCTTGTCCATTTTCAGTTCCTCTCAAAATCGTGGATAAAAAATTAGAATTAAAAAACAGGTGAAGGCGATGGCCTGGTCAGCTCTCGCAACCAGAAATCGAGCAACTTGCTCCACTCACGCTTTCTCCATCGTTCGAAAGATCCTCAACAGCTGATTTCAGCACCTTAGAAAACACCTCAACCTCTTGGGCCCCTGAGAGATAGCGGTTGCCATTGACAACGAACAATGGGATGCCAGTGCCAAGCCCCTTAACGGTTGCTTCATCGCTGAGAATCGCTGCTTCCGAAGAATCGATTCCAAAGAGGTCAGCAGCACCAACTTCAGCTGCAAGATCTTTAAGTGTTCGCTCATCGAAAATGTCGCGCCCCTCTGTAGTTCCAGCTGCGTAGAGTCGCTCTACATATTTCGCCTGTAGCGTCGGACTCGAAATGGCTTTCACGTACTGATGCGCCGCACTGGTGTCCCCGAAACGCATCACATCGAAGCGGTAGTCCAAGCCCTCAAGAGAGGCGACTTCCTGAATAGCTTCCATGAAGACCTGTGCACGAGCCTGGCTACCTGTCTTCAGCACCAGTGCCTTCTCGAATGCGATGGGCTGCATGCCTTTGGCCAAGCGGAAGGCCCTGGGTACAACTTCAACCTCTACGTCGCTCGGAAGAGCGCCGATTGCCTGCTCCAACCGCTTCTTTGCTATCCAGCACCAGGGACAGACAAAGTCGGAATAGACTTCAACCGTGATCTTTTTCATAACTTTCCTCTGCACCTCTGCTGTCACAAAGAACGGCCTGGGCTATCAGCTACGATCCATGGCATCCAGCACGTGGGTGCTGTAAACAACCGCCGCGCCGGCATTCAGATTCACCGCTACTCCAAGTGCCTCAGCCACTTCCTCGGTCGTGATGCCAAGCTTCTTGGCTTCCGCTGCATGGAACGCGATGCAGCCGTCACAGCGAGTCGTTACTGCCACCGCCAGTGCGATCAGCTCGCGAGTCTTCGCGTCCAGGTGATTGGTTTTGTTACCGGCGTTACCGAGCATTGCCACACCCCGCAGGGTGTCAGGCGAATGTGCGCCGAACTCCTTCAGGCGGGCGCTGACGTCGGTGATGGTTTGTTCCCAATTTGGCATGCTAGACATAGTTACCACCCTACTGGTTGATAGGTAAGACATTTCAAAAAAAGGCCGACACGTGACCCGTTTCGGCCCTGTTCTCAAGCAGAGATCAATACTCTGCAACCATCCGAATGACTGACTTATTCACGTGATCATCCTCGTTGGTAGCCCAATTAATGAAGCTTGAGCCTTCAAGGATGCTCAGCAGCAAATACGACTTTTCTCTGGCGCCACGACCTTTGCTAACCTCTCCCGAGGTAATTCCTTGATCCATGACCTTGGTCAACCAGGACAATTGCACGTCGAAGAAACGGCGCGTTTGTCGTTGAAGCCCATCAGGCAAAGCCGCCATTTCTGCAGCCAATGCGCCACACAGAGGCAGCAGCCCACCTTCGGTGCTTGCATGGAACAACACAAAGAACGCATGAAGCCTGTCCAATGCAGTGGGGTGATTGATTTCGATGCGTTCGAACTCAGCCTCCACCCGCGATACGTACTCTTCGACGATTGCAATCCCCAGGTCTTCCTTGGTGGGGAAGTGGTAGTGGATGCTCGCCTTTCGAATACCAACCGCATCGGCAAGATCCGCATAGCTAAATGCCGCGTAACCTTTGGTACGCATCAGCCCTTCAGCGGTTTGAATTAACGCGTCCCGTGTTGCCAGTGCCATAAAATCTCCTGCCAAAATCGCTCGACCAGAAAAGCGATTCCGGCCACTGCACGCTATGTTACTTGCCTTGCTTACGACCGGCCATGACCCCGCCGTCAACATCCCAGACCGCGCCGGTTACCCAAGACGCCTTGTCCGACAGCAGGAAGACGATTGAGTCAGCCACATCACGTGGTGTGCCATTGCGACCCAGCGGGTGGAAATTGTTGAAATCCTTCAGGGCACCGTCCAGCTGATCACCAGGGATGAAGCGTTCGAAGATCTTGGTTTCCACGATACCGGGGCTTACCGAGTTGACGCGGATACCATGCTCTGCCAACTCTGCACCCGCGTGGCGAGTGAGAGTGTCCAGGCCGATCTTGGCCATCGAGTAAGCCGATGCGGGTACGCCTTCAACAGCCTGCCGAGCAGCCGCAGCCGTTACGTTAACGATAGAGCCTGGCTTCTTCTGCGCGACCAACTCCGCAGCCACATGACGGGTCAGGAAGAAAATGGCGCGGTTGAGGTTGAGGAAGTTGTCGTAGTCCTCCAACGAGTGCTCAACGAAGGCCTTGGGGTAATAGATGCCGGCGGAGTTGACCATCAGATCAATATCCTTGTGCTCGGCAGCCAACTTCTCGATCAACCCCTTCACGCTGGCGAAGTCGGTGAGGTCAGCCGAATAGGCAACGACCTTACTCTCACCTACCAGGGCTGCCAGCTCTTTACGGGCCGCTTCGGCCTTCTCGGCACGGTTACCCACGATCACGACTGAGCCGCCTTGTTCCGCCACCATACGTGCGGTTTCAAGTCCGATGCCGCTCGTACCACCTACAACCAGAAGCTTGCGACCTTTGAACTGCATGAGTAATACCTCCTCGGTTTGTCTATCTACTGGTAGGTAGATTAGGCCTGTGTGATTTGAGTGTCAAGCTACCGCCTGTCGTGATCGGCCAGAGGGAGTGGATGACACCGCGAGGGGGCGCTAGCCCGGGCGGATCAGAAACCGGTACAACTCAAGGAAGCTAGACCAGCCAATGACCAGCACGAAGACACCGTTCATTTGATCGTTCTTGGATTGCCCAAGCCAGGTCGAGACGGAAACAAAAAAACCGCCAACAGGCGGTTTTTTAAATGGTGTAGCTCGGGGTCTCCGACTCCCCGCGACGGGGTTTGATTTGTCGCTGAAGAGGTCTTTTCCTCAGAGAGGCTTTGGTGTCGGACACATACATGATGAGGCTACCTATCGTGTACTCATTGCGTCAAGGCGCAATGTTTACTGACGCCAGGACTCGACGGTTTCAGCGCCATGCTCGGTTTTCCATGCCTTCAGAATTGCATGATTACCACCCTTGGTCTGAACCACTTCACCACTGTGCGGGTTTTTATAGATCTTCAGCTCGCGGGGCTTACGGCTGCTCTTTTCCTGGACGGCTGGGGCCGGAGTACGTGCAGAGGCCTTGGGATCAAGAATGCTGATCACGTCGCGCAAGCTGAAGCCATACTCCCCGAGAAGAGCACGCAGCTTCTCCTCAAACTCCATCTCGGCTTTGATGGCGTCATCACCCTTCATAGCTTCGAGTTCAGCCAGTTGCTGAGCGAGTTTTTGCTCTAGACGACGAAATTCAGCGAGACGGGACATGGGGCGTTTTCCGTAGGAGGCTAATGATCTAGCAAGGTTACAGAATCGGCTGAAGAAAGTCATAGCAATCTCAAGTCGCCTAAGCCCTATGATCCGATGGAGCGGCCCGCCCTTCAGTGACTAGGGTTGTAACGCTAATTCTGGAATGTAACAGCGCCAACGTTACATTCCCAAAACCACGTTACAAGCCCTATAACCATTGGGTTTTCGACCAAATTGCAAGCGGAGCGCGCCGGCCAGGGATGGCCGAAAGGCGGGAGGATCAACGCCCGGAGGGCTAAGCCCGGCAGTAGCAGGGCTTGGTTCACGAGAGCCGTCCGCGACAGCGGCCCGCCCAAGGATCAGCGGTGCAATTTGCTGAAACGCTCTACAAGCAACGAGGGTGCAATTGACTTCCACGTATCAAGCACTGAAGTCTTGTGAAATAGGTAAATACCGCAACCCACGAAGAACCCTCCTGTCAAAATTCCTATGACTGAGGCTCCGCCATTTATAAAATCCCATTGCTGCGGAGTCGAGCGACCGCTAATCAAAAAATCCGATCCGAAAACCAGGGCAATCCAACTTAAAACAAACGCCACAGCAGCCCAGATCGCAGCAATTACCCAGAAGTGCAGCTGCACTTTATATCTCATGCTGGCCACACGGAGGAGCCGTCCGCTCGTGGTCTTCGCTGCAAGGACGATTGCAGTATTTTTGACCTTATTTTTTGAGTTCTGCACGAGAGCATAGAACTCAACATGTGACCCTTTTTCCAGATCTTCATAGATCTGAATCGGGACTTTAACATTGGGAATTAATATCCCATCAATTTTCATGATGACCTGCACGAAACCCGTGAGATGCTCGAAAACTCGTATGTCCTCTAGGCAGCCAGCAAATTTCAGATATTCAAACTTTATAAACACTTGCAGCTCCTTGCTCAATTGCTGAATGACAGGCAGGGGAAAGCCTTGAGCACAAGTCAACGTGCTCAGACTCGATCTAAATCAGTGCAGCTGTGTATTGGGGAAGTGGTCTCCGACCAAGCGGCAGAAATCCCTCAGGCTCCGGCTCCCACCATCACGGCGAAAAGTTGCCACGACGTATTTCGAGTTCATGGTCGTGATCACCCAAAACTTACCTTCCTTCTTGATAGCCACGATGTCGGAGGTCTGGATCAAGTGCCCATCGGCGAATCGGCCATGAGGCCCTTGCCGCACATGCCCGAAGACGACGCCAACGGCACTGAGTCGATGAATGTGGACATTCACCAGAAACGCAGTGATCTCGCCGTCATACCCCTGGCCCACAGCCCGAGCGATCCGCAGCAGATCGAAATCGCTGTAGCGCTTAACGTGGAAGTCGACCTCTACCGTGTTGTCCTCTGTCATGCCTACGCCCTCCGGGGCTCCGCTGCAGCACTGGCCTGAGCCATACCACGTCGATACAGCTCTTTGACGCCGTTCAGGGAGTCCGCACCGAGACCAGGCTCATGCGTATCGACGTACACAGCACCACCCTCCACTTCCAGAACACAGACGACCACACCAGCCTGGTTGTGTCCCATCGAGAGCGACGTGAGCTTCTCCATCTTCCAACCGGCATCCTTGTTCATCCAGCTCGGGGTAACGGCTTGGACTTCCCGCACAACTAGGCTCTCATCTTGAGCCAACAGCAACTCAACGAGCCGGGCCTCATCGTTGAGCATCTCCTCATAATTCCTGAATTGGCCTTCATGGAGACGCTGAACGCTCACGTGGTACCAGTGGGTAGCGAGAGCTCGGGAAACGCCATGCCAATGAATCAGCCCGTCGCCGAACATGCCTGGAATGCCGGCCATGTCAGCTAGGTGTGAACGGAACATATCTTGATCTCTGAAACAGTCGAGTCGTCACGAGCAGGGCTCGTGACACCTAGAAGATTGAGAAGATGCCTTGCAGGGTGGACGACTTACGATACCCCGGCCCCTTCAGAACGTAGATCGTGTTCCTTGTCCCGAAGAGATAGCCATCCTTGAAGGTCTGAGCAATTGTTGACCTAACCCAGTCTCCCGGCTCGAAACGCCGCTGTTCATCGTGAACAACCTTGTGGGCAAACAGGAACATGGGCTGGCAGCCAGCCGCAGCTACCTTGGCCAGCTCATCCTCCGTGAGGATCGCATCCAAGATCACCCACTTCTCGACAACGCAAAGAGGCATCCACTTGTAGTGTTCTCGAGCAGCAAGGAGCGCGCCCTCCAGAGTTAGCTCGGAACCGATTAGATCGATTCCCCCCTCACCCAGCAGCCCATCGTTGAGTGGGCTTTCCATCAAGCACAACCTCGCATTTCATTTCCCATAAATTGCAGGCCAGAGGCCTTACCGCCAAAATGATGAATATATTCCTTTGTCTGGCGGTAAGCAAACGCGGCATACCTCTTAGCTTTTGGGGATTTGTAATGTCGCTCCGCCAATCTTTTGCGGCAGTGCTCCAAATGCTGCGTCAGCGTAAGGGCGTCACGCAGCACTCCATGGCTACCCAACTGGATCAAACGACCGTCAGCAAGGTGGAGAGTGGGAAGCACTCAGTGACCTTGGATGTAAGCCACAAATTGGCTGCAGCGCTTGATCTTGAACTTACCGCCCTGGTTGCTCTGACGGTTTCTCGCGACAGTAATCGCACGCCTCGGGAAGTCCTTCTCGCCTCACTGGCCGAGATCGAAGCCCTCGAATTGGCTGATGCTCACCATCCCTCGGAGCCTGACAACAAGGTTCCGCTCAACGTTCTGTCAGCCCGAGAGAAATGGCAGGCGGTACAGGAGCTTAAGGCAAAAGGGTTTACCCAAGGTGAGGCTGCGAGACAGCTCGGGATGCCTGAGTCGACGTTGCGTCGGTTATGGCATCAGAAGCAGGAGAGTTGAAAGCGGTCAGATGGATGGAGCAGTAACCGGTGCCGCCAGGGTGGCTAGCCGGCCTGTGTAGTGGTCAACTCATCCCGGACACGGTTTTGAGTTTTTCTTCAGCTTTCGCTGGAGCCAGTGCATCGTTGAACTGATGCGGCCGGATCCAGTTGTAGTGGCCCATCAGGTATTGGCCAATGTCTCGTTGAGCTTGCTGCCCGGTCAGGTAGGCCGTGGTCGGTATCCACTCTGATTTCAAGCTGCGAAATACTCGCTCCATCGGTGCATTATCCAACAGTTGCCTCGGCGGCTCATGCTCTGGCGCATGCGGTAGCGCCACAGTCTCTGGCGGAACTGACGGCTGCCATATTGCGATCCCTGGTCAGAGTGGAACAGGAGTCCTAGAGGCTTTCCATGTTGTTCGTAGGCGACGTCCAGCGCTTTGACCACCAAGTCTCCATCCGGCTTTTCTGATAAGGCCCAGCCAACCACTCTGCGTGCATAGAGATCCAGGACAACTGCAAGATAGTGCCATTTGCCCTGTGCCCAGACGTAAGTGATGTCTCCACACCAGACCTGATTTGGAGCTTCGACATCAAACGCTCTACCGCCCGAAGGCCCCTAAAACGGAATGTCCTTATCGAACCCCAGTTGGTCGCTTTCAGGCATGGGAGCAATCGGCACACGTGCTGGGGCCGTAACGGCACTGCTGGCCGGTAGCGGGGCAGGCTCGAGAACGACTAAGGGCAGGTCAGCAGCAACTGCAGTAATAGCGATAGTGGCCCCATTTTCCCCAGCCTTTGTCTGCGCCTGCTGCTCTTCCGGCTCTTCCGGCTCTTCCGGCTCTTCCGGCTCTTCCGGATCCAGATCGACATAAGCATCGCCCATCATCATTTTGTAGTGCGCGTCATGCTTAGCAGCCTTAAATATTTTGAAGAAAATCTTCAGGTAGCTTTCCGCCATAGAGTCGCTGATAGCCACATACAGCTCATCCGGAGCGTAATGCGACCCGTCATTCACCCAGCTCATTAGAGACTGGCACTGCGTTTTTTCGATACCTTCAAACTCGTCAACCAAATGGTACGTATCGACACCACCCAAGATTTTGAAGTAATTCTCCAAAATCCGGCGCATGGTGTTCTGCAGCGTAAGCACTGGCAAAGGCGTTCTCTTCAGCTCCGCCCAGAGCAACTGGTAAGAGGTTCTGATGGGATTACTCGGGTGAAATTCAATCACTGAGTGCTCGTTGGGCTTGCGCACGATCCAGAACGTCTCGTCACCGAGGGACTGATCGGGCTTACGACGCTGATCGTAAGTAACCTCTTTATGGAAATGTATATTATGGGTAAGTACCAAAACCTGCTTAATATGACTACCACGCTTTCTGACTTCAACGAATAGCTCTTTTATCAGGCTACTCACGATAAACAGCACATCACTATCAAGGCTAGAAACAGGGTCATCAATGACCACGACTCGATCACTGGTGATACCCGAGGTCGTAACGCTCCCTCTCAGCAGGTGGTAGAAGTAGAGGAATGTCACGAAGGTCTTCTCACCCTCGCTCAGGGTTTGCTTTGCATCTTTCCCATCTGCTCGAATCAGCCTATACGAATTACCTACGCAGGCAGGATCGAGTGAAAATCCTCGGAAGCCGAAATTCCTAAGAATTTTGTTGATGGCAGTCACTGTCGGCTTCACGCTTGTGAGATCGGTCTCAATCTTATCGATTTCGACATCTACAGCATCAATGCTAGCCGAAGCCCTATCCCGACTCGATGCAATCCCGGCGATAGCCTTCTGCAATGTGTCTTTCCCAGAGAAATAATCAGACAAAGTATTCTTGAGCTCAACGCCTAAAATATACTTCCATACTTCGCCAGTGAGTTTGCTCTGCTCAGCAGTGAAGCTAGCAACGAGGCGATTGTGCTCAGCGATCTTCGCATTCGCAGCGCTAATAAGCCCGGATATACCAGCTTGAATATCCACTACCCCCTCAAGAACAACCTCAGCGCTTGGACTGTCCAGCTTACTGTCCATTCGCCCTTTATTAACGAGAACGACAGCTTCCAGCGCCTGAATCTCAGGGCCAAGCTTGTCCTTATCCAGTTCAGCGCAATCCAAAGCCAGCAGAGCACGCGCTTGGCTTAATAGATCCTCTGAAATCTGGTAATAATTTTCGCGCATAGCAGACACTGCCTTTGAATCTGCCTCAAAGGTTTCATCAAAGTATTCGGCAAGCTCCTTCTCGAAGTCATGGGGCAGATCCTGCTGACAGAACGGACACTGGTCGTCCGTATGCCCCAGAAATTTCACACCCTGTCTGACCCAGTCGCTATTACCCAACCGCTGAATGATGCCTGATATACTTACGTCATCTTTACCTATCACCTTCTTAGAGAGAACTGGGTTTGCCTCGAATGCGGTCAGTCTCGATAAATCCAAAATGGGAACAGGCGCTATTCTCGAAGGCTCATCACCGTATAGAACTGCCGCTCTAGCTTGGAGATCCGCCAAGTCCACCAGGGCGGATTTGTTACTCGCATGCTCATGAAGAACCTTTGCCTTGAACGCCTCCTTGTTATTTCTAAGACCAATGAATGCCCCTTTGAAATGCTCATCATGCTTTACCTTCTGCTCCCAGCATCGGCCTACCAACTTTGTTTCCAAAGAGGCTAGTTCAGCATTTTTACCGGGTTTTCCATTTTCACCATCAAGAGAAATAATTGACTTAGTCTTCAACTGCTCGTGACGCTTTCTTTCATCTTTGAGGTCTTTGAGTCGATCAAGCTGATCCTTCTCTGCCTTGCCTAGCGTAAATACTCCCTGAAACTCTTTGGAATCTGTGAAGTTGGCGGCAATGAAGTCGTTATTGTAGATCATTGCTGGCACCGGCGTATTTCTGAGCCAAGTGATGCTGGAATCTGCTGAGATGCCAGGCTTATCAATGAGCCGGCTGATTGTAGTCTTGCCAGCCCCATTCGCCCCATAAATGAAGTTGACCGGCTTGAGGTTGATTACTTCGGGCTTCACGGCGCTATAGGTGGCGATGTTGGACAGGCTAATCGACTCGATCATGACAGGGCATCCCAGCACGCAGGGCGCTGAGGCGGCCCCTGCTCAGTGAAAATCTAGAGGGTATAGGCGATGCAATACCTGCCTAACCGTTGGCTGATCGCGTAATGGCGATTGGCCGCATAAGCGTAGACGGCATGCCAATTTATGCAAAAGCAGGCATCCCAGGACGTCGCTTCGGGGATGGGGGCGTCGGGGCTGGGTGGCTTTGAGGGGATTTTGGGCGGGGGATGGGGGGGACAGAGAAGAATGTAAACCATGGACTCTGAATTTGGGCCACGGTTTACAAGATTTCTTGACGCGCGGTTTCGTAACGAATGAGGCGGCTTTGCAGCTCAGTAATGCCGGGGCCGAAGGGCATTGAGGGTTACGTTTACACACCTCCACCAAAAGTGGAGCAGGATGACGAACCGTTTATCTTGCTGCTGCTCCACGCGGGGCGCTCCAACTTGCATCAGTTACAAAGGCCGGAATTGTACCCCAGCTCAACGCTTGGCGCGCACCTCATCGACCCCACGGTTGGCCAACTGGTCGGCGCGTTCGTTGCCGGGGTGGCCGATATGCCCGCGTACCCACTTCCAGGTCACCTTGTGACGGTTGACCTGCTCATCCAGCTGCTGCCACAGGTCGGCGTTCTTCACCGGCTCCTTGGCCGCGGTTTTCCAGCCGCGCTTCTTCCAGTTGGTCATCCATTCGTTGATGCCCTTCATCACGTACTGCGAGTCGGTGGTCAGCACCACTTCGCATTCGCGCTTCAGCGCCATCAAGCCCTGGATCGCGGCCATCAGCTCCATGCGGTTGTTGGTGGTTTCGCGTTCGCCGCCCCACAGTTCCTTCTCGACGCCCTTGTAGATCATAAGGACGCCCCAGCCGCCAGGGCCAGGGTTGCCCTTGCAGGCACCATCGGTAAACATCTCGACGCTTTCGCTCATGTACCACTCATGTTCAGTGCTTTTCAGTATCCGGGTTGGCCGCCGCGCGGTTGACCTTGGCCAGTGGCAGCGGCAGCAGCTTGCCCATCGGCTCGCGACGCTCCTGGCGCAACGGCCGCAGGCCCACCACCATCTTGCGCGCTACCAGCAGGTACACCCCGCCACCGGAGCCCTGCCAGCCGCCGGCCACCCGTTCCCAGCCCGCCAGGCGCTGCTGCCAGGCCGGTGAGGCAAGCGGCGGACGATAGCACCCGAAGCGGCGTTTCTCCAGCGCGAAGCCCAGCAGGTTGAGCCAGTCGCCCACCCGTGACGGCGAGATGCAACGGGCCTTGCGCAAGGCGCCGTGGCTGAAGAAATGGCGCATGCCCCAGCTGCTCCAGGGGTTGATCCCGACGATCAGCAGGTGCCCGCCAGGGCGCACCGCGCTGGCCGCCTCGCGCAGCAGACCGTGGGGCGAAAGGCAGAAATCCAGGCCATGCTGCAGCACCACCACGTCGGCGGCGTGCTCGCTCAGCGGCCAGGCCTGCTCCTCGCAGACAATCTCCACCCCCGGCAGCGGTGCACCGAGGCGCACGTTGCGCTGCACCTGGGGCGCGCTGGGCGGTGGCTCGGCGCAGGGCCCGTAGTGCACAAGGTAACCCCCGAAGAAGCGCCCGAGCTCTTCTTCCAGCAGTTTTTCCTCCTCCTTGAGCATCAGTTGGCCGAGTGGGCCGTTGAACCACTCACGGGCCAGGCTGATCAGCTTGACCCAGTCCGGGTCGGCCTGGGCAAAGGCTTGGTCGGTCATTGCGCTCTCCCTCGAAGGTTCTCGCACCGCGCCATCGCGGATAAGATGCCTTCATGTGCCACGCTAGGCGAATCGGATCCGCACCATGATACAGATCGATGCTCTCCCCGCTTTCTCCGACAACTACATCTGGTTGTTACAGGATACTGCCAAATGCCGCTGCGCGGTGGTCGATCCGGGTGACGCCGGCCCAGTGGAACGCTGGCTGTCGGCCAACCCCGGCTGGGTACTGAGCGACATCCTGGTCACCCACCACCACAACGACCACGTCGGCGGCGTGGAACGGCTCAAGCAACTGACCGGCGCGCGGGTCTGCGGCCCGGCCCACGAGCGCATCCCCTGCCGTGACCTGGCGCTGGACGAAGGTGACCAGGTGACCGTGCTTGGCGTGACCTTCCAGGTGCTGGCCGTGCCCGGCCATACCCTGGGGCATATCGCCCTGTTCAGCGACCAGCCGGCAACACCGGTGCTGTTCAGTGGCGACACGCTGTTCGCCGCCGGTTGCGGGCGCATGTTCGAAGGCACCCCCGAACAGATGCAGCCAGCCCTCGCCCGCCTGGCAGCCCTGCCAGAGCAGACCGAGGTGTACTGTGCCCACGAATACACCCTGAGCAACCTGCGTTTCGCCAAGGCGGTGGAACCCGAGAACCCGCACGTTCAGCAGCGGTTCGAGGACGTTACCCGTTTGCGTGCCGAAAATCGCATCACATTGCCATCAACGATCGGTCTGGAGCGCCTGACCAACCCCTTCCTGCGCACCTCTGAAACATTAGTTAAACAAAAAGCAGACGAATGGAAGGGACATTCAAACCCCTCGCATGTCGCTGTTTTTGCTGCCTTGAGGTCTTGGAAGGACACCTTCTGATAACCTCAAGATATATCGCAAGCGATGGTCAAAGGTTGACCAGGCCCGGAGCGGTTTCTAGAATCGCCGAAATTTTTCGCCCGGAAACCTGTGTCAGCCGATGTCTTCCAGTAGCCGCAGAACCTCTCATTCCGTCACCCTGACGCGCCTGGCCCAAATCAGTGCGCTGGCCCTGGCCGCCACTTTGGTGGGCTGCCAGAGCACCCGTCAGCTCGACGAATCCGATAGCGTTCGCGCGCACAACTACCAGGCGCGGATCAAGCACAAGCCTTCACCGCTGCTGGTCAAGCCGGCCGAGCAGGCGCCGCAGGACGTATGGGAACGCATGCGCCAGGGCTTTGCCCTGCAGGACAACATCGACGTCAACCCGCGCATCGAGCAGCAGCGCCTGTGGTTCGCCAGCAACCCAAGCTACATCGAAAGCGCCGGCGAGCGTGGCAGCCTCTACCTGCACTACATCGTCGAGCGCCTCGAAGAACGTGATATGCCACTGGAGCTGGCCCTGCTGCCAGCCATCGAGAGCGCCTACAACCCGATGGCCTATTCGCGCGCCCATGCCGCGGGCATGTGGCAGTTCATTCCTTCCACCGGCCGCCACTTCAACCTGCGCCAGACCAACTTCTACGATGGCCGTCGCGACGTGACCGCCTCGACCAACGCCGCGCTCGACTACCTCAGCCGCCTGCACGACATGTTCAACGGCGACTGGCTGCTGGCCCTGGCTGCCTACAATGCCGGCGAAGGCACGGTCAGCCGCGCCATCGAGCGCAACGAACGGCTCGGCCTGCCCACCGACTACTGGAACCTGCCGCTGCCGCAGGAAACCCGCGACTACGTGCCCAAGCTGCTGGCCCTGTCGCAGGTGGTACTCACGCCGGAAGCCTATGGCGTGAACCTGAACCCGATCGCCAACGAACCCTACTTCGAGGCGGTGGCCATCAACGACCGCCTCGACCTGTCGCGGGTAGCGGCCTTCGCCAACATCGACGAAGACGAGCTGATCCAGCTCAACCCGGCATTCAAGAAGCGCATGACCGTGGATGGCCCGCAGCAGCTGCTGGTACCCACCGCCAAGGCGCAGCTGCTGAGCGACAGCCTGTCCAACCTCAAGCCCGAGCAACTGGTCAGCCTGCAGCCGAACAAGGCGGTGTTCGCCCGCGCCGTGGCCGAAGCCAAGGCCCCGGTGGCGGCGCGCAGCTACCGTGTCAAGCGCGGCGACAACCTGGGCGCCATCGCCAAGGCCAACCGTGTTTCGGTCAAGGACATCAAGCGCTGGAACCGTCTCTCCGGCAACAGCGTGCGCGCTGGCCAGGTCCTGGCCCTGCGCGGTGGCAGCGCGCCAAGCGCTGCTGGCAATCGGGTAGCCGCCTCCGGGCAGCGCTCCACGCAGTACAAGGTACGCAAGGGCGATTCGCTGTACCTGGTGGCCAAGCGCTTCAACGTGGAAATGAAGCACCTCAAACGCTGGAACCCGCGCAGCGGCCATGCCCTGAAGCCAGGCCAGACCCTCACCGTCTACCTCTCGCATTGATCCCCGCCTGCCGCATTGACGCGGTGGCTGTAGGAGCGGCCTTGTGTCGCGATCGGGCTGCGCAGCAGCCCCAGATTATTGAAGGTGATGCCGATATCGCTGGGGCTGCTACGCAGCCCGATCGCGACACAAGGCCGCTCCTACAGCTACCGCGTCATTCCCATTGGACAGAAGCAGGCACGCCCGCCAACCCCACCTTCAAAACCTCTCTTTTTCCAACCCCACCAAGCTGTTACTGTACCCCGATCAAAGCCCAACGCCTCTGGATCGGATGCCGACTTGATACGTCCCCTCCTGCTGTCACTCAGCCTGGCCTTGAGCTTTCCCGCAGCCGCGACGGTGAGCGAAAGCCACGGATACGCGCAGTTCGGCACGCTCAAGTACCCAGCCACATTCACCCATTTCGACTGGGTCAACCCGCAAGCGCCCAAGGGCGGCACCTTGCGGGCCATGGCTTTCGGTACCTTCGACACCCTCAACCCCTACACCTTCAAGGGGTCGAGCCCGATTACCACGCCCAATTTCCAGCAATACGGCATCAGCGAGCTGAACGAGCCGCTGATGGTCGGCACCGGCCAGTACGACCCCTCCGGCGACGAGCCGACCTCCAGCTACGGCCTGATCGCCCGCTCGGTGGAGTACAGCGAGGACCGCAGCTGGGTAGTGTTCAACCTGCGCCCGGAAGCCCACTGGCATGACGGCAAGCCGATCACCTCGGCAGACGTGGCCTTCTCCTTCCGCACGCTGCTCAAGGATGGCCACCCGATCTACCGCACCAACCTGCAGGAAGTGCAGCGGGTTGACATCCTCGGCCCGCTGCGCATCCGCTTCGTGTTCAAGCGCGCCGGCAACCCGCTGCTGATCCTGCGCCTGGGCGAAATGCCGGTGCTGCCCAAGCACTACTGGCAAAAGCGCGACTTCAAGGCCACCACCTTCGAGCCCCCGCTGGGCAGCGGCCCCTACCGCATCACCCAGGTCCAGCCTGGGCGCCGGCTGGTGTTCGAACGGGTGAAGAACTACTGGGGCAAGGACCTGGCGGTAAACCGTGGCAAATACAACTTCAACCGCGTGGAATACGAGTTCTACCGTGACGCCACGGTCGCGTTCGAAGCGTTCAAGGCCGGCGAGTTCGACATCTATATCGAGCACCAGGCGAAGAACTGGGCCAACGGCTACAACTTCCCGGCCGTGCGCCGGGGCGAGGTGATCAAGGCGCAGATCCCGCACCGCATCCCCACGCAAACCCAGGGCCTGTTCATGAACAGCCGCCGGGCCACCTTCAGTGACCCACGGGTACGCCAGGCGCTGGGGCTGATGCTCGACTTCGAGTGGACCAACCGCGCCCTGTTCAGCGGCGCCTACCGCCGCTCGACCAGCTACTACCCCAACAGCGAGTTCGCCGCCACCGGCCTGCCTACCGGCAAGGAATGGCTGCTGCTGGCGCCGTTCCGTGACCAGTTGCCGGCCGCCTTGTTCAGCGAACCCTACAAGGTCAGCCAGACCGATGGCCGCGGCATCAGCCGCCAGACCCTGCGCCAGGCCCTCGGCCTGCTCGCCGAGGCCGGCTGGAAGCTGAACGGCCAGCGCCTGGTCGATAGCAAGGGCCAGCAGCTGCGCATGGAGCTGCTGCTGGTAAACCCCAACCTTGAACGCATCCTGCAACCGTATGTCGAAAACCTGGCCAGCATCGGCATCGATGCGCGCTTGCGTACCGTGGACCGCGCCCAGTACAAACAACGCCTGGACCAGTTCGATTTCGACATGATTCTGATGACCCTGAACCAGACCCTGAGCCCGGGCCTCGAACAGTGGCTGTACTTCCACTCCAGCCAGGCAACCACCAAGGGCAGCAAGAACTATGCTGGGGTCAAGGACCCGGTGGTCGACCATCTGCTCGACACCCTGCTCGCCGCCCGTACCCGCGATGACCAGGTCGCCGCCGCCCGCGCCCTGGACCGCGTGCTCTCATGGCAGTACTACATGATCCCCAACTGGTACCTCGACAATCATCGCCTGGCCTACCGCAACCGGTTCGCCTTCGTCACCACGCCGCCCTACACCCTTGGGCTGAACAGCTGGTGGATCAAGACTTCGGAGAAAGCCCAATGACGCCAACGCACCGACTGCGCCGGCTGGCCGGCAGCCTGTTGCTTGCCTGCCTGAGCCTTCCCGCCCTGGCCGCACCGCAACATGCGCTCACCCTGTACGACGAGCCACCCAAGTACCCCGCCGACTTCAAGCACTTCGCCTACGTCAACCCTGACGCACCCAAGGGTGGCACCTTCCGCCAGTCCAGCTTCGGCGGTTTCGACAGCCTCAACCCGTTCATCAACAAGGGCGTGCCGGCCGAGAACATCGGCAGCATCTACGACACCCTGATGCGCCAGAGCCAGGACGAGCCGTTCACCGAGTACGGCCTGGTGGCCGGCAAGATCGAGAAGGCCCCGGACAACAGCTGGGTGCGCTTCTACCTGCGCCCCGAGGCTCGCTTCCACGACGGCCACCCGATGCGCGCCGACGACGTCGTGTTCACCTTCAATGCCCTGATCAAGGACGGCGCGCCGCTGTACCGCCAGTACTATGCCGACGTCGCCGAAGTGGTCGCCGAAGACCCGTTGACGGTGCTGTTCACCTTCAAGCACAAGAACAACCGCGAGCTGCCGCTGATTCTCGGCCAGCTGCCGGTACTGCCCAAGCACTGGTACGAAAGCCGCGAGTTCAACCGCGGCAACCTGGAAATCCCGCTGGGCAGCGGCCCGTACAAGGTCGCCGAGGTCAAGGCCGGGCGCTCGGTGCGCTACGAGCGGGTCAAGGACTACTGGGCCAAGGACCTGCCGATCAACCGCGGCTTCTACAACTTCGACGTCATGACCTTCGACTCCTACCGCGACACCACCGTCGCCCTGGAAGCACTCAAGGCTGGTGCGTTCGACTATGCGCTGGAAGTCAGCGCGAAGAACTGGGCCACCGCCTACAACGTACCCGCCGTGCGCGATGGCCGCCTGATCAAGGAAGAATTGCCCAACGGCAACCCCACCGGCATGCAGGGCTTCATCTTCAACATCCGCCGCCCGGTGTTCCAGGACGTGCGCGTGCGCCAGGCGCTGAGCCTGCTGCTGGACTACGAGTGGACCAACAAGCAGCTGTTCAACGGCGCCTACACCCGCACCGGCAGCTACTTCGAAAACTCGGAAATGGCCGCCCGCGGCCTGCCCGGCCCCAACGAGCTGAAAATCCTCGAACCATTGCGTGGCAAGGTCCCCGAGCAGGTATTCAGCGAAGCCTTCCGCAACCCGGTCAGTGACGGCAGCGGCATGATCCGCGAACAGCAGCGCCAGGCCTACAAGCTGCTGCAGGAAGCCGGCTGGAAAATCGTCGACGACAAGATGGTCGACGCCCAGGGCAAGCCGGTGAGCATCGAGTTCCTGCTGGCACAGACCGAGTTCGAACGCATCCTGCTGCCGTTCAAGCGCAACCTCGCCGACCTCGGCATCGACCTGAACATCCGCCGGGTCGACGTGTCCCAGTACATCACCCGCCTGCGCTCGCGCGACTACGACATGATCGTCGGTGGCTACCCGCAGTCCAACTCGCCGGGCAACGAGCAGCGCGAGTTCTGGTCCAGTGCCGCCGCCGACAACCCCGGCAGCCGCAACTTCATCGGCCTGCGCGACCCGGCCATCGACCAGCTGGTGGAACAGCTGATCAATGCCGATTCGCGGCAGAGCCTGATCGACCACTGCCGGGCCCTCGACCGCGTACTGCTGTGGGGCTACTACGTGATCCCCAACTGGCACATCAAGACCTGGCGCGTGGCCTACTGGAACCACATCGGCCACCCGGACGTCTCGCCCAAGTACGACATCGGCATCGACACCTGGTGGATCAAGCCCGGCGTAACCCCGGCCGTCAGCGAAACCACTGCGGACGAGGCCGAATAACATGCTGGCCTACATCCTGCGCCGCCTGCTGCTGATCATCCCGACCCTGTTCGGCATCCTGATCATCAACTTCATCATCGTCCAGGCCGCCCCCGGCGGCCCGGTCGAGCAGATGATCGCCAAGCTCGAAGGTTTCGAAGGCGCCACCAGCCGCATTGCCGGTGGCGGTGCCGAAGTGTCCGTGGCCGGCTCCAACTACCGGGGCGCCCAGGGCCTGGACCCGGCACTGATCGCCGAGATCGAACGCATGTACGGCTTCGACAAGTCGCCGCCCGAGCGCCTGTGGATCATGATCAAGAACTACGCCCGGCTGGACTTCGGCGACAGCTTCTTCCGCGATGCCAAAGTCATCGACCTGATCATCGAGAAGATGCCGGTGTCGATTTCGCTGGGGCTGTGGAGCACGCTGATCATGTACCTGGTGTCGATCCCGCTGGGCATTGCCAAGGCCGTGCGCCACGGCAGCCATTTCGACGTGTGGACCAGTTCGGCGATCATCGTCGGCTACGCCATCCCGGCGTTCCTGTTCGCCATCCTGCTGATCGTGCTGTTCGCCGGCGGCAGCTACTTCGACTGGTTCCCACTGCGCGGCCTTACCTCCAACAACTTCGACGAGCTGAGCACCACCGGCAAGGTGCTGGACTACTTCTGGCACCTGGTGCTGCCGATCACCGCGCTGGTCATCGGCAACTTCGCCACCATGACCTTGCTGACCAAGAACAGCTTCCTCGACGAGATCAACAAGCAATACGTGGTCACCGCCAAGGCCAAGGGCCTGAGCCGGCCACGGGTGCTGTACGGCCATGTGTTCCGCAACGCCATGCTGCTGGTGATTGCCGGTTTCCCTTCGGCGTTCATCGGCATCTTCTTCACCGGTTCCTTGCTGATCGAGGTGATCTTCAGCCTCGACGGCCTCGGCCTGATGAGTTTCGAGGCAGCCATCAACCGCGACTACCCGGTGGTCTTCGGCACCCTGTTCATCTTCACCCTGCTGGGGCTGGTGGTGAAACTGATCGGCGACCTGACCTACACCCTGGTCGATCCACGCATCGACTTCGCCAGCCGGGAGCACTGACATGGCCTTGTCCCCCCTCAACCGCCGGCGCTTCGAGCGCTTCAAGGCCAACCGCCGTGGCTGGTGGTCGCTGTGGCTGTTCCTGATCCTGTTCGGCCTGAGCCTGGGCGCCGAGCTGATCGCCAACGACAAGCCGATTGCCGTGCGCTACGACGGCGCATGGTACTTCCCGGCGTTCAAGCGCTACCCGGAAACCACCTTTGGCGGCGAATTCCCGCTGGAAGCCAACTACAAGAGCCCGTACATCCGCGAACTGCTAGAGAAGAAAGACAGCTTCGTGCTGTGGGCACCGATCCCGTTCAGCTACCAGAGCATCAACTACGACCTGCGCGTACCCGCCCCGGCCCCACCGTCGGCGGACAACTGGCTGGGTACCGACGACCAGGGCCGCGATGTGCTGGCACGGGTGATCTACGGCTTCCGCATTTCCGTGCTGTTCGCCCTGACCCTGACCCTGCTCAGTTCCATCGTCGGTGTGATCGCCGGCGCCTTGCAGGGCTTCTATGGCGGCTGGGTCGACCTGGCCGGGCAACGCTTCCTGGAAGTCTGGTCGGGCTTGCCGGTGCTGTACCTGCTGATCATCCTCGCCAGCTTCGTGCAGCCCAACTTCTGGTGGTTGCTGGGCATCATGCTGCTGTTCTCGTGGATGAGCCTGGTGGACGTGGTGCGCGCCGAGTTCCTGCGCGGGCGCAACCTGGAATACGTGCGCGCTGCTCGCGCGTTGGGGATGCGCAACGGCGCGATCATGTACCGGCACATCCTGCCGAACGCCATGATCTCGACCATGACCTTCATGCCGTTCATTCTCACCGGCGCCATCGGCACCCTCACCGCCCTGGACTTCCTCGGCTTCGGCTTGCCGCCGGGCGCACCATCGCTGGGCGAACTGGTGGCCCAGGGCAAGTCCAACCTGCAGGCCCCATGGCTGGGCATCAGCGCCTTCGCCGTGCTGGCGCTGATGCTGAGCCTGCTGGTGTTCATCGGCGAATCCGCCCGCGATGCCTTCGACCCGAGGAAGTGACATGAGTGAACAGAACCTGATCGAAGTGCGCGACCTGGCGGTGGAGTTCGTCACCGGTGACCAGGCCCACCGCGTTGTGAACGGCATCAGCTTCGACATCCGCAAGGGTGAGACGCTGGCACTGGTGGGCGAGAGTGGCTCGGGCAAATCGGTTACCGCGCACTCGCTCCTGCGCCTGCTGCCCTACCCCCTGGCCCACCACCCCAGCGGCAGCATCCGCTACGAGGGCAAGGACCTGCTGCAGCAGAACGAGAAGACCATGCAGCGCATTCGCGGCAACCGCATTGCAATGATCTTCCAGGAGCCGATGACCTCGCTGAACCCGTTGCACTGCATCGAGAAGCAGATCAACGAAATCCTCCTGCTGCACAAGGGCCTGACCGGCAAGGAAGCAACCGCGCGCACCCTGGAACTGCTGGAGATGGTCGGCATTCCCGAGCCACGCAAGCGCCTGAAGGCCCTGCCCCATGAGCTGTCGGGCGGGCAGCGCCAGCGGGTGATGATCGCCATGGCCCTGGCCAACGAGCCGGAACTGCTGATTGCGGACGAGCCGACCACGGCGCTGGACGTGACCGTGCAGTTGAAGATTCTCGAACTGCTCAAGGAACTGCAGGCGCGTCTGGGCATGGCCCTGCTGCTGATCAGCCATGACCTGAACCTGGTGCGGCGCATCGCCCACCGTGTGTGCGTGATGCAGCACGGGCAGATTGTCGAGCAGGCCGAATGCGCCAGGTTGTTCAGCGCCCCGCAGCACCACTACACGCAGATGCTGATCAATGCCGAGCCCAGCGGGCTGCCGGCGCACAACCCGGTGGGCGCGCCATTGCTGGAGGTGGATGACCTCAAGGTGTGGTTCCCGATCAAGAAGGGGCTGCTGCGGCGCACGGTCGACCATGTGAAGGCGGTTGACGGGGTCAACTTCAGCTTGCCGCAAGGGCAGACGCTGGGGATTGTCGGCGAGTCCGGGTCGGGCAAGTCGACTTTGGGTTTGGCGATCTTGCGGCTGATCTCCAGCCAGGGCGGCATTCGCTTTCATGGGCAGGACCTGGAAGGGCTGAACCAGAAGGCCGTGCGCCCGTTGCGCCGGGAAATGCAGGTGGTGTTCCAGGACCCGTTCGGCAGCCTGAGCCCGCGCATGTGCGTGGAGGACATTGTCGGCGAAGGGTTGCGCATCCACCGCATCGGCACGGCGCAGGAACAGGAAGCGGCGATTATTGCGGCCCTGGAGGAAGTGGGGCTGGACCCACGCACGCGGCATCGCTATCCGCATGAGTTTTCCGGTGGGCAGCGCCAGCGCATTGCCATTGCCCGGGCGTTGGTATTGAAGCCGGCGCTGATCCTGCTGGATGAACCTACGTCGGCGCTGGACCGCACGGTGCAGCGGCAAGTGGTGGAATTGCTGCGCAATCTGCAGCAGAAATACAACCTGACCTACCTGTTCATCAGCCATGACCTGGCGGTGGTCAAGGCGTTGAGCCACCAGTTGATGGTGATCAAGCATGGGCATGTGGTGGAACAAGGGGATGCACAGGCGATCTTCCATGCGCCGCAGCATCCATATACCCGGCAGTTGCTGGAGGCGGCGTTCTTGGAAGTGGATGCGGCTAGTTAACTTTTAGGGGCTGCTGCGCAGCCCATCGCCGGCAAGCCAGCTCCCACCCCGACCGCGCCGGCTTCAAGCCATGCGCTATCCCTGGACTGCCACCGAAAAGTTGGACAGTTTTAGCCAGGGCCGGCCCTTTCGCGGGCACGCCCGCTCCCACAGGGCCACCACAGGCTTCAAGACTTGCGCAGTACCTGTGGGAGCGGGCGTGCCCGCGAAGAGGCCGGTCCAGGTAGTCGAGAATTTTCAGGGGATTCAAAATGACCACGGAATACACCCAATTCACTGTCGAGAAGCCGATGATGATCTGGGCTGCCCACTACCTGAGTGCGATAGCCAAGGCGCTGATGGATCCGACGCCAGCAGGCCTAGGCTGATGCAGCTCAGAGCCGGCCCAACAACTCCTGCCGCTCGCGCCAGATCTCCTGTACAAAGGGGTCGGTCACCCCATACAGCCCATGCCCCCGACGCATGATCAGGTTAGCGGCCAGCAGTTCGTTGGCAACCGGCTGTATCTCTTCGACACGCACTTCACGCCCCACAGACTTCGAATACTCGGCCGCCGCTTCGTTGGAGAACACCCCACGCGCATCGCCTTCGACCGATGCGATCCGGGCAAAAATCGCCTCAGCCAGGACGCCCAGCTCCTCTACTTTCATCAGTTCCAGGTCAGCAGCCGCCGACCGCAGCGTTGATGCGATTACCGGCAGCACCTCATCCGGCCCCATCCCGGACGCAGGTGAGTGAACCAACTGCCGAAGTGCACGAATGAACTCCTCGGGCCTGCTGCCCAGCGTTTTGAATGCCTGTGCCGCGACATCCAGCGACGGCAAGTTGCCCAGGCCATCTTTTGCGAGCCGCTTGAGCCAGAATTCGACATAGTCCCTGTCCAGCACCGGATACGGCACGTTTGTGGCACCGGCAAAAGCCTGGTTACGCCGCGCGGTCAACTCGTTGACCATCGCCCGGTGAGAGCCGGTACCGATGAACAGGAAGTGCCCCGGCGTGTTCGGGCGCGGATTGATGGCATCGCGCGCAGCCTTGAGCGCCAGCATCATCTGCTGGCCGTCCTCGGTTGTGATTGCCTGCTGCACCTCGTCGACGACCAGCACAACGTCAGTCCTGGCCTGGTCCACAACCTCGGTCAGCGCTTCCGCAAGTGTGACACCGCCCTCTGTGCCCAAGGTTTCCAGGTTAAAGCCAAACTTCAGCCCAGCCACTTCGACCTCCGCGCCACGCAGGGCCTTGAGTTTCTGCAAGAAAGCCGAGGTAGGTTTCTGAAGATCAGCAAGGGCTTTACGCACTGCGGCGAGGACCAGCACGACCGGGCTGGTCTGGGTATCACTCCAGAGGTCGACATAGATCACCAATGCACCCATTTCCTCCAGGGCAGGGATCAAGTCGTTCTTTAAAAAGGTGGTTTTGCCAGTCCTGCGCAGCCCGGAGAAAAACAGCCCTGATCTCAAGCCGATATCCAGGGCGGACGGTTTCAACAGCTGCCTGGCCATGTCGGCAGCCAGTTCACGGCGCGGGAAGATGTCGATCATGGCTTTATCCGAAATTATTGAATACCAATAATTATTGGCAGAGAATAATTTAATGTAAAGGCGTACAGGCAGGTCGGTTCGAAAGCCATCATCAAATTTTCTGACAACAATCGTCTTCCATCATCAGCCAGATCGGGCATAAATTCTCCACCGTCAACCCCAGCAGCAACGGTAGAGCCCCATGTCCAGCCCACAACACCAGCCCGCCTCCCCTGCCCTGACCACGCTGATCCAGCGCTCCGGCCTGCCCAGCCCTGCACTCGGCGAAGCCCAGGCACATGCCGTGCTGCAAACGCACTACGGCATTGCCGGCAACCTGACGGCACTGGGTAGCCAACAGGACCTGAACTTCCGTGTAGACGCACCACAAGGCCGTTTCGTGCTCAAGGCCTGCCACGGCAGCTACGCCCAGGTGGAGCTCGAGGCCCAGCACGCGGCCCTGGCCTACCTGCGCGAACAGGGCTTGCCTGTGCCCGCCGTGCGCCCGGCCAACGATGGCCAGATGCTGCTGGCGCTGGAAATAGATGGGCAACCGCTGCGCATGCGCCTGCTCGACTACATCGACGGCCAGCCACTGACCCGCCTCAAGCACATGGAACCACGCCTGATGGCCGAACTCGGCGGGCTCTGCGCGCGGCTGGACAAGGCCTTGGCCACTTTCGACCACCCGGGCCTGGCGCGCACCCTGCAATGGGACCCGCAACATGCCCAGGCACTGATCCAGCACCTGCTGCCCGTGCTGGGCAACGCCGAGCAACGCGCCCGCATCGAGCAGGCCACCCAGCTGGCCGCCGAGCACCTGGCGCCGCTGGTCGACCAGCTGCCAAGCCAGGCCGTGCACCTGGACATCACCGACGACAACGCCGTCTGGGCCCGCGATGGCGAGCGCCAGTGGCAGCTGCAAGGGGTGATCGATTTCGGTGACCTGTTGCGCACCTGGCGCATCGCCGACCTGTCGGTGACCTGCGCGGCGCTGCTGCACCATGCCGAGGGCGACCCGCTGCGCATCCTGCCGGCCGTGCGTGCCTACCAGGCGCTCAACCCTCTGAGCGAAGCCGAACTGCGGGCCCTGTGGCCACTGGTGCTCAACCGCGCCGCCGTGCTGGTGCTGAGCAGCGAGCAACAGCTCGCCGTCGACCCCGGCAACCAGTACACCCGCGACAACATCGCCCATGAATGGGAAATCTTCGACACTGCCACCGCCGTACCCTTCGCATTGATGGAAGCGGCCATCCTGCAGGCTGCGGAGCTGCACCCAGCCACGCCGGACCTGAGCGGCTGCGTACCCCTGCTCCCGGAACTGGATGGGCAGGTTGTGACGCGCATCGACCTGGGCGTGCTCAGCGAGCATTGCGAGGCGGGCAACTGGGAGCAACCAGGCTTCGACCAGCACCTGCTGACCACGCAACCGGCCCCGGCCTGCAGTCTGCATGGGCAATATCGCCTGTCGCAAACCCATATCGACCGCCCCGAAGAGCCCGCCACCTGTGCCCTGGGCGTCGAGCTGCATGTACCCAACGGCAGCCTGGTGCAAGCGCCAGATGCCGGCACCTGGCAGCGCCATGGCGACGGCCGTGGCTGTCTGCGCAGCGCGCACTGGGCGTTGTGGCTGCAAGGCCTGGAAGACGCGCCTGCAGATGGCCAGGCCGTGGAAAAAGGCCAGCCGCTGGGCAGCAGTTGTGGCTTCCTCAGCGTGCAGCTGTGCCTGGATAGCGGCCTCCAGCCGCCGTTCTTCGCCACCCCATCCCAGGCGGCCGCCTGGCTGGCCCTGTGCCCGTCACCAGCTGCGTTGCTGGGCTTCGACTGCAATGCCGAGCCGCTGCCCGACCCACAGGCCCTGTTGGCCCGCCGCGATGCCAGCTTTGCCCGCTCGCAGAAGCACTACTACGCGCAACCGCCTCACATCGAACGCGGCTGGCGCAACTACCTGATCGACATGCAGGGCCGCTCGTACCTGGACATGCTCAACAACGTCGCAGTGCTGGGCCACGGCCACCCACGCATGGTCGCCGAGTCGGCACGGCAGTGGTCGCTGCTGAATACCAACTCGCGCTTCCACTACGCGGCCATCACCGAGTTCTCCGAACGCCTGCTGGAGTTGGCACCCGAAGGCTTCGACCGGGTGTTCATGGTCAACAGCGGCACCGAAGCCAACGACCTCGCGATTCGCCTGGCCTGGGCCTACAGCGGCGGGCGCGACCTGCTCAGCGTGCTGGAGGCCTACCACGGCTGGTCGGTGGCCACCGATGCCATTTCCACTTCCATCGCCGACAACCCGCAGGCCCTGGAAACCCGCCCGGACTGGGTGCACCCGGTCGAGGCGCCGAACACCTTCCGCGGCCGCTTCCGTGGCGCCGACAGCGCCACCGACTACCTGCGCGACGTCGACGCCAAGCTGGCCGACCTCGACGCCCGTGGCCGCCAGTTGGCGGGCATCATCTGCGAGCCGGTGTACGGCAATGCCGGTGGTATTTCGTTGCCGGCCGGTTACCTGCGCGAAGCCTATGCCAAGGTCCGCGCCCGGGGCGGCGTGTGCATCGCCGACGAAGTGCAGGTCGGCTATGGCCGCCTGGGCGAGTACTTCTGGGGCTTCGAGGAACAGGGCGTGGTGCCCGACATCATCACCATGGCCAAGGGCATGGGCAACGGCCAGCCACTGGGCGTAGTCATCACCCGCCGCGAGATCGCCGAAGCGCTGGAGGCCGAGGGCTACTTCTTCTCCTCGGCCGGCGGCAGCCCGGTCAGTTGCCGCATCGGCATGGCGGTGCTGGATGTGATGCAGGAAGAAGGCCTGTGGGACAACGCCCGCGACACCGGGCGCTATTTCAAGGCGCGCCTGCAGGCACTGGTGGACAAGCATCCGCTGGCTGGCGCGGCACATGGTTCGGGCTTCTACCTGGGGCTGGAACTGGTGCGCGACCGCGCAACGCTGGAACCGGCAACCGAGGAAACCATGGCCCTGTGCAACCGCCTGCGTGACCTGGGCATCTTCATGCAGCCGACCGGTGATTACCTGAACATCCTCAAGATCAAGCCGCCGATGTGCACCACCCGGGCGAGCGTGGACTACTTTGTCGACAGCATTGATCGGGTGCTGGGTGAAGGGCTGTAGGTGCTTGGCTTTGGTTTTTCAGCGCCTGTGAGATCGAGCGCCGCCCGCGCGGCGCTTCGCAGCACAAGGCTGCTCCTACATTTGTTTCGGGCCAATAAATCCTGAGGCGAGGGCGCGCGGCCCCTTGGTGTCCACCTCGATATCGTGTCGGGCAAACAAGGCGGTCGCGTGCACTGGTACAAGCATTACTGGCCCGAAACAAATGTAGGAGCAGCCTTGTGCTGCGAAGCGCCGCGCGGGCGGCGCTCGATCTCACAGGCGCTGACAATCCCCCGCCGAACCGCTCGGCACCCTGGTGCATTCTCAAACAAAAGCCCCATAATTTTCTTCCACAACGCTTCCTCGTCATCAGGTTTACTGACAATGGCCTTTACCAGCGACTCCCTGGCAATCTTCCTCGCGGTGCTGGAGGCAGGCTCATTCTCTGCCGCCGCGCGCAAGCTGGGGCGTGTGCCTTCGGCCGTGAGCATGGCCATCGCCCAACTGGAGGCGGAGCTGGACCTGGTGCTGTTCGACCGGGCCACGCGCAAAGCCTTGCCCACCAGCGCCGCCCTGGCCCTGGAACCCCAGGCCAGGCAGGTAATCTGCCAGCTCAACCTGCTCGACGCCCAGGCCCTGCAACTGCACAAGGGCCTGGAAAAGCGCCTGACCATCGCCATGGCCCCCGAACTGCAGACCGGCCGCTGGAGCCAGCCGCTGGGAACCCTCGCCCAGGAATTTCCCAGCCTGGAAATCGAAGTGCGCTCAGCCACCCAGGCAGAAGCCATCCGCCTGCTGCATGACGGCAGCGTGCAACTGGCACTGGTCTTCGAACGGCCTGGCATCGACGAGCGCGAGTCATTCCTGGAGGCCGGCAGCCAATTGCTGGTGGCTGTCGCCTCCCCCCGCCATCCAGCCGGGCAGAACAACGGCATGCCGTTGCCGGAAGAGGCGTTCGCCGAACAGCGGCAAATCATCGTGGCTTCGGGCAAGGCCACCGGGTCGGACCCGCGCATGGTGCTGTCCCGGCGCATCTGGCTGACCGACAGCTACCTGGCCACGCTGGACCTGGTGCAATCGGGGCTCGGTTGGGCCTACCTGCCGCAGCCGTTGGTCGAGCCATTGATTGCTTCGGGCGCGCTGGCGGAGGTGCGCTTCGACAACATGGCCAGCCGGTTGCGCTTGTGGGTGGACATCATCTGGGTCAAGTCGCGCCCGTTGGGCCTGGGCGCCCGGCGTTACCTTGACGTGATGCGCCAATGCTTTGAAACAGAATCCCCGAGGTCCTGAGCGATACGACTGCCTCGTCCGAAAGCGAAAAATCCTACAACTGGTTAGGAAGCCAATAACTACCTGCGGCATTGATTCCCCGTTAGGTTTCTGCTCGCCATCAAGAAGAAAAGGAACTTCTCATGTCGAGCCAGTCCGCGCAGGGCTACGTGCAGTCGGTCGAGCACTTCGCCAACCAGCAGCGCCAACCAGAAGAGACCCTCTACCTTTTACTGGACCCATTCGCCGGCTGCCCGCCTGAGCACCCGCTGGCCATCGCTGCTCTCAGCGAAGCGCTGGGTAGTGATGCCGTAACGCGCGTCGACTGCAGCGGGCTGGTGCAGGATCCTGAGTGCTGGCCAGCTCTGGTGCGGCTCGCCAAACCCGGCGATGCGCCCACAGCCCTTGCCCCATTAAGCGCGACCTGCGCCGCTCGTGAATCGGCAGCTACCTGGCACTACGTGTGTGGCTGGCTGACCAGCGATCAACCCGTCGACCTCATCGCCCAGCACATCAGCCAGCAGTGTCAGGTGCTGCACCAACCAGAACCGCACGGTATCACCGCCTGGTTCGAACCCGTGCGGCTGGCGCTGCTGCGCGCAACCCTGAAAAACGCAGGCGAAGTCCTCGGGCCCATTCGCAGCTGGCTACATCCCGATGGTTGAGGCAGTTGCGAGGTATTCGAGCGCGAACCCATGGCTGGCGAACTGGCCGTCTCCGAGGCCGTAAGGGCGACCCAGCACGTCGCACCACAGATCATTCAACTGCTCGGCGCCTGGCATCGCCTGAGTGCCGTGCAGCATCCCCATGGACTATGGCACTTCGCAGGTTCCTCAGGCTTGCCGGAAAACGCCCCCACCCATGCCATGAACCTGATCCTCAAGGCGTTCAAGCAGGGCCTGCGCGACCGCGCCGATATCCAGTGCATGAGCCTGCACATGCTCATGATCCACCCACTGCTCCTTCAGCACCCGACCATCCAGCACGAGGTAGAAAAGGCAGCGGCCGGCGAGCAGCGCCTGGCGGACCGCTTCGCCAGCTACGACGACTGCACCTGGTCGCACATCGTCGCCGGCCTGCCGAAGGCAAGGAGTTACTCATGAGCATCAGCAAAGCCATCCACATCGCCATGCAGGAAGAGATCCCCAACACCTACGGCACCTGTAATGCCTGCGAACGCTCCGGCCTGCCAATTCTGCTGCTGCGCGAGGCCTACGCCCCGCGCCCGGATACAGGGCGCCCCTATCGCCTGGCAGACGATAGCGAAATCATCTTCCACCCGATGCACACCGACCAGTTGCGCCTCCTGCGACAGGGTTATGTCTACGTATTGCTCGACCAGGAAATCTGGCAGGCCTACGAGGTAGCGGCGGAAGGTACCTTGCAGCGCTTTCCGGTATCGCAGATGCCCTTCGGGCCACCTAGGTCGTTACCCAAGGTATGCGCCACCGAAGGCCACGATGTGATCGCCTCGTTCATCAACATCGATACCCTGCTCTACCGCAAGGCCTGGATCGCCTTCGCCAACGACCCCTGGCCCCGTGCGGTGCTCGACCGCTATCGGCAAGGCATCGCCGACAGTGACCCGGGCGCCCTCGCCCGCTTCGTCGAAGTGGACCTGAACACCGCACGCAACGACCCTGCCAGCCTCGGCATCGCCATGACCGACAGCTTCCGCTTCGGCCTGGAACAGGTGCTGGAGTTCTCTACCTTTTCTTCTGCCAGGTTTACCAGCGCTCATGGCTTTTACAGCCGCCTGGGCCGCTGGCATGAAACCCGCACGCATGTGCGCAATGTCATCCAGCAGGAACAACTGCCCAATGGCCTGCTGGCGCTGACGCTGCCCGACCCGGTCGGCATGGTCATGGAGCTCAACGCGCAACGCACTGGCTGGGTGCAAGCCCTGCAGGAATGGCGGGCGCAGCCGCAGCGGCACTTCGAATACTTCACTTCGCAAGCACTACTGGGCATCCGCGAATTGCACGCTGCCATGGCGGCCGTGCAGGGTGCCGAGGACGCGCAGCGGGAAGCCCGGCAGGTCGAGCAATGGAACGACAGCCCGATCGCGGCCAAGGCATATCTGCCACCGGTGGACATCGACGCGCAGGCCGAACGCAACACCGCGCGCAAGCAGCAGGACGCCCGCGAGCGGCTGGAAGAGCGTTACGACGAACGCGCCCGCGCGGCGTTCCAGGCCGATTACGACCGCGAACTGAAAAACTGGCAGTCGATGATCGACCAGGTTGGCGATCTGTATGCGCGGCACTATGCCAAGCGGGCGTTTCAGCAGATCGGCTACTACGACTATGACGCGACCTCCCCTGTTTCGGTGGAGTACTTCATCCAGATGATGGCCGCCTGCCTGGCCGGCGGGCCCACTGAAACCCTGCCGCAGGAGGGTCAGCCGCTCGGGATCACCCAGCATATCTGGCAGCAGCTGCTGGAAGACGACCGCAGCCTGCTTTACCAGGCACTGCTGGCCAAGAACCAGAAGCTGATGCAGCAGGTGGCCAGCGCGCTGTCCGGGGACGACTTCGGCAAGGTGTACGACATCATCAAGGGCATCGCCGGTACCGCCGACGGCCAGCTGTTGATGATCAAGCCGATACAGGATGCCGTTGGCCAGTTGCTGGCCGCAACCAACAGCGCAGGGAATGCGCTCAGCCAGCACCTGAGTGAACGGACCAAGACCCTGATCGGCCATGTGCATCGCTCGGCGTTTGCCCTGTTTGCGGGGCAGCAGGTAACGCCGCTGCGGGTGTCGCTGACAGTGGGCGAATACATCAGCCTGCTCAATGAAGCCCTGGAGGCGCGGACCGATGCGTTTCTGCAGCAGGTAGACAAGCAGTTCCGTGACCCACTGGGCCGCAAGGTGCGGGCCATGGTGCTGAGTGGCGCGATCAATATTGCGGCAGCGGGTAACCGTAGCCAGATGATCGAAGTGATGCTCTGGACGCTCGAAAGCGCCGAGAGCCTGCAGGCGCGGTTGGTGCAGTTGCGCGAGGGTGCAGCCGGCGGCGTCGGGGCGCTGGTACGCAATGTCGTGATTGGTGCGGGTACGCTGCGTGCGCAGGTTACGGGTGGTTTGAAGATCAGCTCTACGGCCGCGCAAAGCGTGGCAAGCGATGCGATGCGCAGCCTGCGGGATGCTGCAGCGAGTAGCGGAAGCGTCGGGCTGCTATTTGCCTTGGGCAGCATGTGGTTCCATCAGGACAGCCTGGGCAAGAACTATCGAGCGTTGCAAGAGACGCATCAGGACAACCCGGAGGCGCTTGCGGCGATCTGGTCTTCCTCCCTGGGTTTGTTGGGGGCGAGTGTGGAGGCGGCAGGACTGGCTGTTGCAGTCATACGCCCGAAGATACCGTGGCCCGGAACAGTGACGACAACGTCTTTGGGAACCGGTATTGCTCGATACGGCGCCGGCATTGCGGGAATAGCTGGAATGATGGATGGGGCACAGTACCTGTTCGCCAGCCTGCGTACTCATAAGCGCGGAGATTTAACGTCCGCAGATGGATACAGGACTGCGGGCATAATGGCTGGCGCTTCCGCCATTGCAGGTGTACTTGGAGCTTTCGGCCCCGCCACATTATTTGGCCCAATCGGTATAGCTATCATTCTAGGACTGGCCGCCTATGCAATAGCTTCCGAGGCAAAGCAAAACGAATCCTCTCCAACAGAGCTTTGGGCTCGTCAAAGCAGATGGGGATTATCTGAAGACAACCGTCTCTGGACCGAAGCGAAGCATCTTGACACTGCAATTGGTGCTTTGAATGCGGCAGCAATTGGCGTTCAAGCCGAGATTTCCATAAGAACCCAACTCACCAATCATACGAACATGCAGACTTCCGAACCAAAAGGGATGATCATCGGCAACGAACCTGCAATACCCGCAGAATACACACTTAATTATTACTTCCTCTTGCCTAAATACGCCGAGGGTACATCTCGCCATGAGTGGCATTTAAGCATTCATCGTACTGGCGCTCAAAGAGAAATCATTACCGTATCGGGTGACAGTACTCCGACTAACCAATTGCAGATCAGCCTACCAAAGGGGAAAGGAATATTCGGCCACATTGACAACCCACAGCCTTTGGTGCGTTTCAACAACAAGAACAGTACGTTGACCATACAGGGAGCTCTGCCTTTACTGATAGATCATCACATCAACGCCATTGAACTTAGCCTGCGTTACTGGCCAGACAAGCAGGACGAACTTGGGCATGCCCATGTAACAATAACAGAAAACTACATGCACAGCTTGGAGCCCCTGACAAAATGGCCCGACCCATATTAAATCCTGCCTGCCCGGGCTGGAAGGAAGACCTCCCCGACCCTTACACAGTCAACTCAACAGAAAAATATATGGGCAATCAAATACCTAACCATCAGTGCATGACTTACTTAGAGATTCCGCGACAAAGTGTATCCTCACGAGGGGTGATTTCAGCCTTTGCCTTCCTCTTGTGCATATTTTTCGCCTTTAGCCTTTACATGATGACACTTACGCTCGATCCCCGAAATTTTAAATCGCTGCTGCTCTCAATATCTGAAGTCTTCCTGGTTAGCTGGCTGGTTACTATAGGCCTTCGCATGGATATTTCTCCACCTCGCGACGAACCCATCAGGTTCAACCGTGCGCGCCAGAAAATCTACGCCTACAACTTCAAACGCCAATGGTGGAACCCCTTCGACAAAGGCAAGGTCGTGCCGGTCAGTTACGACTGGTCCCAAGTCCGCGCCGAGCGCTGGTCACAAACCGGCGCCCTGCCAAACGGTGGGGTCATTTTCAAATGGGGTGTCATGCTGTCCATCGTCGCGCCGGGCACGAACAATGTCATCGACCGTTTTCACCTGAGTACGATGGGTGCCGACCAGCATGCCTGGGCCTACATCTGCACCTACATGCAGGAAGGCCCCTCAGCCCTGCCACCACCCGGCCCACCCAAGGATCACAACGATGTGCTCTGGTGTGAGTTCGCCCTGCGCCTGGCACCCAGAGTAGAGTGGCCAGCGGAAATGGATCTGGAGTCGAGAACCGCCTCCTGAGCTTGCTGTCTTGCGCTGCTTGCTCTGGCCCCATCGCCGGCATGCCAGCTCTCATAGAACTGCACATGACTCATTGAATTAGCAGGGACTCTGTGGGAGCGGCTTCAGCCGCGAACACCGGCGCAGCCGGTGCCATGCACCGCGTTGGATTCTTCGCGGCTAAAGCCGCTCCCACAGGGTACGCGGGCCGCTTGCGAATTCAGTTTTCTACGCGACAACGCAGCCCAAAGGGCTGGGCAATCTCTCTTGGACTGCACATGACTCATTGAATTAGCAGGGACCCTGTGGGAGCGGGGTTACATGGTCGGCGCCACCAACCTGTATCCCACCCCTGGCTCGGTGATGATGAACCGCGGCGCCGTGGGGTCATCGCCCAGCTTCTGCCGCAGATGCCCGACCACGATCCGCAGGTAATGGGTGTCATCCACATGGGTAGGCCCCCAGATATCCTTGAGCAGTTGCTGCTGGGTAATCACCCGCCCCGGGTGCCCGGCCAGTTGCGCCAGCAGCGCATACTCCTTGCGGGTCAGCGCCACTTCCACGCCATCCAGGGTCACCCGGCGAAAGGCAAAGTCCACCATCAGCGGCCCAAAACTGGCCGCCACTTCCGAGCCACCGGCCTGCGGCACCTGGCGCAGCAAGGCGCGCACCCGCGCCAGAAACTCCTGGATGCCGAACGGCTTGGTCACATAGTCGTTGGCGCCGCCATCCAGCGCATCGACCTTCTGCACTTCGCTGGCGCGCACCGACAACACCAGCACCGGCACCGCGCTCCATTCGCGCAGGTCACGCAGCACCTGCTGGCCGTCCATGTCCGGAAGGCCCAGGTCAAGCACCACCAGGTCCGGCTTGCCCAAGGCCGCCTGGGCCAGCCCTTCCGCGCCGGTGGCGGCCTCGAGCACCTTGTAGCCTTGCGAGGCCAGGCTTATGCGCAGGAACTTGCGGATCTGCGGTTCATCGTCGATGACCAGAAGGGTGGCGGACTGACTCATGGGGTTTCGCTTTCGGTTTCAGGTTGAGGGGGCAGCGGCAAGCATAAAGTGATGCTGGTGCCCTGGCCATCGATGCCTTCGCCCACCAGGATATGGCCGCCATGGGCGCCGATCATGCCCTGGCAGATCGCCAGGCCCAGGCCGGTGCCCTGCCCGCCGCGGTCACCGCGAGCGGCGGTGTAGAACATGTCGAAGATCTTCTCGCGATCATCCACGGGAATGCCGGGGCCCTGGTCGCTGACGGCAAAGCACAACAGGGCATCCTGCACCGACACCTGCAGCTCCAGCCGGCCATTGGCTGGCGAGAAGCGCGCGGCATTTTCCAGCACGTTGACCAGCGCCTGCTCGATCAACGCCGCATGCACGAACAGCAACGGCAGCTCGGCCGGCACATCGGTGTGTACCCGCAGCGGCGCCAGCACCGCGCGCAGGCGGTTGAGCGCGCTGCCGACGATGTCGGCCGGGGCCACCCAATCGCGGGCCAGCTTGAGGCCGCCGTGGCCCAGGCGGGTCATGTCGAGCAGGTTCTGGATGTAGCGGTCGAGGCGTTCGGCCTCGTTGCGGGTGCCCTCCAGCAGTTCGCGGCGGTCGGCGGTGGGGATCGCCTCGCCCAGCGCCAGCAGGCTGTCGATGCTGCCGCGCATGGCGGTCAGCGGGGTGCGCAAGTCATGGGAAACGGACGCGAGCAAGGCGCTGCGCAGTTGCTCGGTTTCACCATGCAGGCGCGCGGCCTCCAGCTGTTCGGCCAGGCGCGCGCGGGTCAGGGCCTGGGCCAGTGGCTGACCAAGGGCAGTGAGCAGGCGCCGGCGCGGGTCGCTGAGCGGCTGGCCGGAACGTGGGCGCACCCCGAGCAATGCCAGGGGCTGTTCATCCACCGCCAGCGGCCACCACCACCAGCGGCCATTGGGCAGGGTGTCGCTGCCATGACCGGCGGCCTGGCCGTGCTGCCAGGCCCATTCTGCGGCGGCGCGTTCGTTATCGCTGAAGGCATGGGCTTCGCCGCTGGCCACCTGTAAATGGCCTTCGACATTGCGCTCCAGCAGGCACACCTGCATGTCCTGCCAGCCATCCAGGTGCTGGCCGGCGGCGTTGAACACCGCCTGGCGGTCGGTGGCCACGGTCAGCCGGCGCGACAGGTCGAGCAACTGGCTGGTCTGCGCCTGGGTCTCGCGCAGCGCCTGCAACTGGCGGCGCTGACGGGCAGCCAGGTTGCCGGTGAGTGCAGCCATCAACAGGAAGAACACCAGGGTCAGCACGTCTTCTTCGCGCTGGATCCTGAACGACAGGTTGGGCGGGATGAACAGGAAGTCGTAGGTCAGGAACGACAGCACCGCGCAGGCCAGCGCAGGCCCCAGGCTGCTGCGCACCGCCACCAGCAACACCGCGGCCAAAAACACCAGCGAGATGTTGGGCAGGGCCAGCACACTCGACACCGCCCAGGCCAGGCCCGCGGCCATGACCGTTGCCAGCAGCGCCAGCAGGTAATGGCGCCAGACCCACACCCGCCGCACCGCCGAACGCGGCGCTTGCGGCTGCGCGTCGCGGTCCAGCACGTTGATTTCCAGGCCGTGGCTTTCGCGCAGCAGCCGCGCGGCCACACCGGCACCGAACAGGCGCCGGCGCAGGCGGTCGCGGGACTGCCCGACCAGCACCAGGCTGGCCCGCCGTTCGGCGGCATGCTGGATCAGCGTGCGCACCACTTCGCCGGCACGCAGCAGTACCACCTCCCCGCCCAGGCGTTCGGCCAGTTGCTGGGCAGCTTGCAGGCGCTGGCGCGCGGTTTCGTCGCGCAGGCGGCCGTTGTCCACGTGCACCAGGCTCCAGGGCAGGTGACGGCGTTGCGCCACGCGGCTGGCATGGCGCACCAAACGTTCCGCCTGGTCGTCGCCATCCACGCCCACCAGCAAGCGCCCACGCAAGGCCGGGGCTTCCTGGCCGCGTTGGCGATAACCGTGGGCCAGGTCGGCATCCACCTGGGCAGCGGCGGTCTGCATGGCCAGTTCGCGCAGGGCGGTAAGGTTGGTTTGCGAGAAGAACGCATCGATGGCGGCCCGCGCCTGCTCGGGCACGTACACCTTGCCTTCGCGCAAGCGTTCGAGCAGCTCCCGGGGTGGCAGGTCGATCAGCACCAGCTCGAAGGCTTCCTGCAGTACCCAGTCCGGCAGGGTTTCGCGCACTTGCACGCCGGTAATGTCGCGGACCTTGTCGTTGAGGCTTTCCAGGTGCTGGACGTTGACCGTGGTGTACACATCGATGCCGGCGGCCAGCAGTTCCTGTACGTCCTGCCAGCGTTTGGCGTGGCGGCTGCCGGGCGCATTGGTGTGGGCCAGTTCGTCGACCAGCACCAGGGCCGGCGCGGTCTTGAGCAGGCCGTCCAGGTCCATTTCCTCGAGGGTGACGCCGCGGTACTGGCTGCGCAGCAGGGGTTGCTGCTGAAGGCCTGCGAGCAATACCTCGGTTTCTGCACGGCCATGGGTTTCGACCACACCGGCCAGCACTTGCACGCCCTGGCGTTGCTGGGCGTGGGCGGCCTGGAGCATGGCGAAGGTCTTGCCGACGCCGGGGGCGGCGCCAAGGAACACCTTCAACCGCCCCCGGCCGCTTCGCGGGAGGGTAGCCAACAGCGCGTCTGCGCGGGCGGAGTCACTCATCTTTCATCCTTTGCTATTTCCAGCAAGCAGCAAATCCAGGGACCAACACCGTACCTGTGGGAGCGGGTTCACCCGCGAATGCAGTAGTAGCGCCACCGACGCATTCGCGGGTGAACCCGCTCCCACAGGGTCCCTGCTAGCCCCTCAAGTCATCTATCAATGGCTGAGGTTTTCCAAGGCCTGGTTCAAGGCCAGCACATTGACCACCGGCGGGCCGATCAATGGGTGGAGGGTGGCCTCTTCCAGCAAGCCTTGCAAGCGCTCCACCGGCAACTGCCGTGCCGCCGCCAGCCGCGGGATCTGGTAGGCCACGGCCTCCGGTGGCAGGTGCGGGTCGAGGCCGCTGCCCGAGGTGGTGAGCAGCGCCTGGGGCACCGGCCCCTGCTGCGCCTGGTACAACGCAGCCGCATCGCCCTTGACCCGCTCGGCCAGCGCCGGGTTGCTCGGCGACAGGTTGCTGGCGCTGCTGGCCACGGTGGCGTAGGCGCCTGCCGATGGCCGCGCGTGGAACCAGCCATCGCCCTGGAAGTCCTGGGCAATCAGCGCCGAACCGCGCACCTGGCCCCGGTCATCGCGCACCAGGCTGCCATTGGCCTGGCTGGGGAAAAACACCTGGGCAATACCGGTCACCGCCAGCGGATACAGCGCGCCGGTCACCAGGGTCATCAACAGGGCCAGGCTCAATGCCGGGCGTACATAAGCATTCATGGTGGCCTCCTCAGACCAGGTGCAGGGCATTGAGCAGCAGGTCGATCAGCTTGATCCCGGCAAACGGCACGACAATGCCGCCCAGCCCATAGATCAGCAGGTTGCGCCGCAGCAGGTGCGCCGCACTGGCCGCCTGCACCCGCACGCCGCGCAGCGCCAGCGGGATCAGCACGATGATGATCAGCGCGTTGAACACGATGGCCGACAGAATCGCACTCTGCGGGCTGGCCAGGTGCATCAGGTTGAGCACGCCCAGTTGCGGGTAGATGGCGGCGAACAGCGCCGGCAGGATGGCGAAGTACTTGGCCACATCGTTGGCGATGGAGAAGGTGGTCAACGCGCCGCGGGTCACCAGCAGCTCCTTGCCGACCTGCACCACATCCAGCAACTTGGTCGGGTCGCTGTCCAGGTCGACCATGTTGGCCGCCTCGCGCGCGGCCTGGGTGCCGTCGTTCATGGCCATGCCCACGTCTGCCTGGGCCAGTGCCGGGGCGTCGTTGGCGCCGTCGCCGCACATGGCCACCAGGCGGCCGTCGTTCTGCTCCTGGCGGATGCGCGCCAGCTTCTTCTCTGGCGTGGCCTCGGCCAGCACGTCATCCACGCCGGCCTCGGCAGCGATGGCAGCAGCGGTCAGCGGGTTGTCGCCGGTCACCATCACCGTGCGGATGCCCAGCTTGCGCAGCTCGGCAAAGCGCTCGCGGATGCCGGGCTTGACCACGTCCTTGAGGTGGATCACGCCGAGCAGGCGCTTGTCGATGCACACCAGCAACGGTGTGCCGCCGCTCTGGGCAATGCGCTCCACTTCACGGGCCAGCGCCAGGGGCATTTCCAGGCGTTGCATGCCAACGAATGCCAGCACGGCGTCGACGGCGCCCTTGCGGTAGCGGTGCTGCTGCAAGTCGATACCCGACAGGCGCGTCTCGGCGCTGAACGCCACCGCCTCGAACTGCCCGGCGGCCGGTTCGACGAAGTCATGCAACTGGCGCAGGTACTCGACGATCGACTTGCCCTCGGCGGTGTCGTCCGCCAGCGAGGCCAGCAAGGCGCCCTCCCCCAGCTCGCGGGCGGTGATGCCCGGTGCCGCGTGCAGCGCACTGCAGCGGCGGTTGCCGAAGGTAATGGTGCCAGTCTTGTCGAGCATCAGCGTATGCACGTCACCGGCCGCCTCCACCGCCCGGCCCGAGCGGGCGATGACGTTCAGCCGCACCAGCCGGTCCATGCCGGCAATGCCGATGGCCGACAGCAGGCCGCCAATGGTGGTGGGGATCAGCGTTACCAGCAATGCGGCGAGAAAGATCAGCGGCAGGCTGCCACCGACAAAGTGGGCGAACGGCTGCAGGGTCACCACCACGATCAGGAAGATCAGGGTCAGGCCGATCAGCAGGATGTCGAGGGCGATCTCGTTCGGGGTCTTCTGCCGCTTGGCGCCTTCGACCAGGGCAATCATGCGGTCGAGGGTCGATTCGCCCGGGTTGCTGGTGATGCGGATCAACAACCAGTCGGAGACCAGCCGGGTATTGCCGGTCACCGCCGAGCGGTCGCCGCCGGACTCGCGGATCACCGGCGCGGACTCGCCGGTAATGGCGGCCTCGTTGACCGCAGCGATACCTTCGAGCACCTCGCCGTCACCGGGGATCATTTCGCCGGCCACCACGCGCACCACATCGTCCTTGCGCAGCGCGCTGGCCGCGACGGTCTCGTAGCTGCCATCGCGCTTGCGACGCTGGGCGGTCAGGCCCTGGCTACCGGCCTTGAGGCTGTCGGCGCGGGCCTTGCCACGGCCTTCGGCAAGGGCCTCGGCGAAGTTGGCGAACAGCACGGTGAACCACAGCCACAGGGCGATCTGCACGGCAACGCCGGTGCTCACGCCACTGCCGGGGGCGAAGCACAAGACGGTGGTCAGCACAGCGGTCAGGGCGACTACCAGCATCACCGGCGAGCGCTTGAGCTGGCGCGGGTCGAGCTTGACGAATGCCTGCACCAGCGCCGGGCGCCACAACGCGGCGAAGCGGGTCTGGTCCTTGGCACTGTGCCGAGCTTGTACTTCAGGAATGGGCATGTTCATGGTCGGTCCTCAAAAACCCAGGCTCAAGTGTTCGGCGATCGGCCCAAGGGCCAGGGTCGGCAGGAAGGTCAGGCCACCGACCAGCAGGATGGTGACCAGCAGCAGGCCGGTGAACAGCGGGCCATGGGTGGGGAAGCTGTTCAGCCCCTGGGGCGCGCTTTTCTTCGCCGCCAGGCAGCCGGCCAGCGCCAGCACCGGCAGGATGTAGCCGAAGCGGCCGACAAGCATGGCCAGGCCGATCATCAGGTTGTGGAACACCGTGTTGGCACCGAAGCCGGCAAAGGCCGAGCCGTTGTTGGCCGTGCCCGAGGTGTAGGCATACAGCAGCTGGCTGAAGCCATGCGCGCCCGGGTTGCTGACCGCACCCGCCGGGCCTGGCAGGCTGGCGGCGATGGCGCCGAGCACCAGCACGCCGACCGGCATCACCAGCAGGGTCGCCACCAGCAACTGCACCTCGCGGGCCTGCAGCTTCTTGCCCAGGTATTCCGGGGTGCGGCCGATCATCAGCCCGGCCAGGAACACCGCGATCAGCACGAACAGCAGCATGCCGTACAGCCCTGCACCAACGCCGCCAAAGATCACCTCACCGACCATCATGTTGACCATCGCCACCATGCCGGTCAGCGGGTTGAGGCTGTCGTGCATGGCATTGACCGAACCGTTGGAGGCAGAGGTGGTAGTCACTGTCCACAGCACCGAACCGGTGGTGCCGAAGCGGCTTTCCTTGCCCTCCATGGGGGCGCTTTGCTGTACCTGCGCGCCCTCGAGGGCCGGGTTGGGCTGGTACTCGGACCACAACGCCGTGCTGCCCCCGATCAGGAACAAGGCAAGCATGCAGGCGAGGATGGCGCGGCTCTGGCGCAGGTCCTTCACGTAGTGGCCAAAGGTGAACACCAGCGCCACCGGAATGAGGATGATCGAAGCCACCTCGAACAGGTTGCTCCAGGCCGTGGGGTTTTCGAACGGGTGCGCCGAGTTGACCCCGAAGAAGCCACCGCCATTGGTGCCCAGCTGCTTGATGGCGATCTGGCTGGCGGCCGGGCCCAGCGGGATGGTCTGCTCGGTGCCTTGCAGGGTGACCGCGTGGGCGTAGTCGGCCAAGGTTTGCGGTACGCCCTGCCATACCAGCAGCAACGCCAGCAGCAGGCACAGCGGCAGCAGGCCGTAGAGGGTGGCGCGGGTCATGTCGACCCAGAAGTTGCCCAGCGTCGTGGCGCTGCGCCGGGCGATGCCGCGGCACAGGGCGACCAGCACGGCCAGGCCGGTGGCGGCGCTGACGAAGTTCTGCACGGTCAGGCCGAGCATCTGGCTCAGGTAGCTGACCGACGCCTCACCACTGTAGGCCTGCCAGTTGGTGTTGGTGACGAAGCTGACCGCGGTGTTGAACGCCAGCGACCATTCCTGGCCTGGCAGATGCTGCGGGTTGAATGGCAGGTAGCCCTGCAACAGCAGCACGGCGAACAACAGCAGGAACCCGGCCAGGTTGAAGGCCAGCAGGGCCAGGGTGTACTGCTGCCAGTTCTGTTCCTGGCTGGCGCGCACGCCTGCCAGCCGGTAGCAGGCTTGCTCGACCGGGCCCAGCAGGGGCGACAGCCAGGTGCGCTGGCCTTCCATGACCTTGAAGTAGAACCGCCCGAGCCAGGGTGCCGGCAGCAGCACGATGGCGAAAAATGCCAACAGCAAGGCGAAGTCGTAACTGTGCATGGCCGCTCCCTAGCTGCGATCGGCGCGCAGCAGCGCCACCAGCAGATAAAACGCCAATGCCACTGCCAGCAGCAGTGACAGCCCGTCGAGCATGTTCATGTGTGGTTCTCCCCGTTGTGCGGCTTGGGCCGCTTTGGGGAAATTGTCCGAGCGAGGGGCGTAAAGGGGCGAGATTGGGGGGTGGGGATGGGAATAAAGAAGGTGTAAAGATCGGGGGTTGAGGTTGCCTGAACCGGCCTCTTCGCGGGTAAACCCGCTCCCACAGGGGCCGCACTACTCTCCCGGGCTGCGGAGATCCTTGTGGGAGCGGGTTCACCCGCGAAGAGGCCAGTACAGGTTTACTGCTGAGGCGGCTGCGGGACGGCGTTGCGGCTCCAGTCCAGCAGCAGGCTGTAGCCGACCGCCAGCAAGGTCGGCCCGATGAACAGGCCAATGAAGCCAAAGGCGATCAAACCGCCGAATACCCCCAGCAGCACGATCACCAGCGGCAGGTTGCCGCCACGGCTGATCAGGTACGGTTTGAGCACGTTGTCCACGCCACTGATGATGAAGGTACCCCAAACCCCGAGGAACACCGCCATGCCGTATTCGCCCTTCCATACCAGCCAGCCCGTGGCCGGGATCCAGGCCAGTGGCGGGCCCATGGGGATCAGGCTGAGCATGAAGGTCACCAGCCCCAGCACGATGGCCCCGGGCACACCGGCAATCAGGAAGCCGATCAACGCCAGCACGCCCTGCGCGGCGGCCGTACCGATCACCCCGTTGACCACCCGCTGCACCGTACCGGCCACCAGCTCCAGGTAGTACTCGGCACGGTCGCCCATCAGGCGGTGCAGCAAGCGCAGGACGAACGCCGCCAAGCGCGGGCCGTCGCGATAGAAGAAGAACACGAATACCAGGCTGAGGGTCAGCTCCAGCACGCCGCTGCCGATCTGCGCGCTGCGCGCCAGCAACCAGTTGCCCACCTGCCCCAGGTGCGGCTTGACCGAGGCCAGCAAGGCCGCGCCCTGCTGGTCCAGCGATTGCCACCAGCTGACCAGGCGCTCGCCAACCAACGGGATGCCACCCAGCCACGCCGGAGCATCGGGCAGGCCGTCCACCTGCACGTCACGCACGAACGCCGTCGCATCGCGAATGTGGTCGGCCAGGTTGAACCCCAGCCACACCAGCGGCAGCGCCACGATCAGGATCCAGGCAGTGGTCAGCAGGCTGGCCGCCAGGGTTTCGCGCCCGCCCAGCGCACGCGTCAGCAAGCGCATCAACGGCCAGCTGGCAAAGGCCAGGATGGCCCCCCACAACAGCGCTGAAATGAAAGGTGCCATTACCCACAGGCCGGCACCCAGCAGCGCCAGCAGCAGAATCTGGACCAGCAAGCGGTCATTGTTAGCCATGGTGGTGCCCGTTCAACGGATCAGTTCAAGGTGCAGGCCGTCGGTAGGCGCGCTACCGACTTCGAGGCGGCCATTGCGCACCCCCGCCTTGACCAAGGCCTCGCGCCAGGCTTCAGCCTGGGCGCCACTGAGGCTGGCACGCAGGGTGCTGTCGAGGTTCAGGCTGCGGGCCAACAGGTTCGCCCAGGCGTCTTGCGGTGCGGCCAGGTCAGGGTAGTCGAGCTTGCCGGTGTCGCGCATTTCGCGCAGCACCGTGGCGGCGGTCGGCAGCAGTTCGCCCAGCGGGCTGCCGGCGACGAACTCTTCCACGTGCAGGTAGGCGCGGCGGTTGCCGCGGGTGACGCTGTACAGCGCGACCAGGGTATCGGCCTGCTCCGCCGAGCGGCGCAGCAGGATGAACGCCTGCTGCTCGTCGCCGCCGTTGAGGCGGGCATTGGCGAACACATCATTGGCCCACAGGCTGGCCTCGCCGCAATCGCGGCCCTGGCACCAGAACAGCGGGTAGCCGCCGTCGCGCTGCAGTGCTTCGCGAGCGCTGGTGAAGGCTTCGCGGGCGGTACGCTCGACCGGCAGTTCGTAGGTTACCGAGCTGACCTGGCCACGGCTTTCGACCTTGTCCTCGACCCGCAGGCGGCCGCTGATCTTGCGCAGCGGGCCCATGGGGTAGACACGCTCCTGCTCCACGGCCGGGCGCTGGTCGACCACCTTGGCGTCCACCGGTACCGGCAGGCTGCCGGCCCACAAAACGGGGCTGGCGAACACCAGGCAGGCAGCGATGGCATTACGGATGGCAACAGGCGCGCTCATTGGCGAGCCAGGCGGCGCTCAGCGCCGAGGTGAAGCTCCAGGATGTCTGGCAGTTGCATGGTTGTCTCCCTGTTCAACCCGCCAAGCCTCGACACTTGTCCGGTGCAAGTCAAGCAAAGCCAAAGAAGCGATTGAAACAGTCTGCGACAAGGGCCGCGCCCTGCTCATCGTTCAGGTGCAGGTGATGGCCACCGGGCAGCATCACCTGCTCGAAGGGTAGCTGCTCCAGCAACCCTGTGTGGCGCGCCAGCATGCCGTCGGCAGCCACCACAAGGCGCGCCGGGCAACTCACCCGGTGCACGTAGGCCATGGCCTGGGCCTCGCTCAGGCGCACTGGCGAAGGCAGGGTCAGGCGGCTGTCGCTGCGCCAGCTGTAACCGCCGGGCACCGGCATCAGGCCACGCTGGGCCAGCAGCTCGGCTGCCTCGCGGCTGACCGCGACCATGCCTTTCATGCGCGCCTGCACGCCCTGCTCCAGTGTGGTGTACACCGACTTGCGCTTGCCATCCAGGCGCAACTGGGCCTGCAGTGCCATGCCCAACCGCTCGCCGGCGTCCTGCTCGGCGCCGGTCGGCGGGATGACGCCGTCAATCAGGGCCAGATGGCTGACCCGCTCCGGCAGCGCGCCAGCCAGTTGCACGGAAATGATTGCCCCCAGCGAATGGCCCAGCAGGGCGAAACGTTGCCAACCCAGCTGCTCGGCCACCCGCAGCACGTCATGGGCGTAGTCGGCCAGGGCATAGCCGGCGCCGAGCGGCCGGTGCTCGGAGTAACCATGCCCGGCCAGGTCCAGGGCGACGATGCGCAGGCCTTTCAGCTGCGGCGCCAGGCGGGCGAAGCTGTTGGCGTTGTCCAGCCAGCCATGCAGGGCGATTACCGGCAGCCCGTCCTCGGGGCCGAACAGGTGCGCCGCCAGTTCGATATGGCCCAGGCTCAGGCGGATTTCCTCGACCTGCGCGCTCATGCCTGGCTCCAGCGGTCGAACAGGCCCTTGATCAGGCTGGCGGTGTCGGTTGGTCGCTCCAGCGGGAACATGTGCCCACCCGGCACGCTGTGGTATTCGCCCCTGGGCATGCCGCGCACAGCCAGTGTGTGGTGGCGGCGAATGACGTTGCTGCGCTCGCCGCGGACCATGGCCAGCGGCACCTGCAATTGCCGCGCGGGCGCAGGGCTGGTATGCGGGATGCTGCGGTAGATGCTGATTTCCGTGGCCGGGTCGAAGCGCAACTGCAGCCCCTGCTCCATCGCCTGCAGGCCGTGCTCTATGTAGGCATCGAGGCATTCGGGATCGAAATGGCGGAACAGTGACTTGCCGGCGAAATAGTCCCGGGCACTGTCGCGGTCATTGAAGGTTTCGCGGCGCCCCAGGGTGCGGCCAGCCGGGGTGATACGGTCAATGAAGCCGAAGCGCTTGGCGGTGCGCAGCAGCCACTGGTCGGCGCGGGTGAGCACCGGCGAGTCGAGCATCACCACGCCGCGGTAGTACTCGGGGCAGCGCAAGGCTGCGTGCAGGTGCAACACCCCGCCCAGCGAATGGCCGACGCCCCATACCGGCTGGCCCTGCCGGGCCAGGTGGTGCAGCAGTTCATCGACCAGGCTCTGCCAGTTGTCGTCCACCGGAAAGCGCGGATCGTGCCCGTGCTGGGCCAGGTGCTGCACCTGGTAGTCCGGTGCCAGGGCGGCGAACAGCTTGCCGTAGGTGGCCGAGGGGAAACCGTTGGCATGGGCGAAGAAGATCTGCTGCGACATGGCGCCGGGTCCGGATGGGGGATGATGGCCCATTGTCGGTATCGCGGGGCAGTTCGGCAACGTCCGGAAAGGTCATCGGCGAGGGCTATCAGGTCAGGCTTGCGGGCGCCGGCACCGCCTTCAAGCCATGCATAGGGCCTGTAGGAGCAGCCTTGCGCTGCGAAGAGGCCATTACTGCCGGAGAAGAGCTTTTGCCCTGCCGGCCTCTTCGCAGCACAAGGCTGCTCCTACAAGAGACTGAGGTAGCCTGAGCAATGTTGTGCTCAGGCCGGCGAGTTGATCGCCTGAAGGGTCATCAACCCAGCCAGCGGCCAGTCCCCTTCCAGCTCCGCCAGGCTTGCAGTGCTCATGCCTGCCGGTTGCTGCTGGTGGCCATGCTGCAACGCCCCGACCAGGGTACCCACCAGCGGCTGGTGGCTGACCAGCAGCACATGCTCCAGGCCCAGGCGCTCGATTTCGCCGATAACCTGCTGCACATCACTGTCAGGCGTCAGCCAGGGCACGGTGCGCACCGGCTCGGCGAAGCCCAGGGTGTCATGCACCAGGGCGGCCGTTTGCTGGGCGCGTACGTAAGGGCTGGCGATGATCGCCTGCAGCGGCTGGCCCAGCAGGCGGGCGGCGCTGTGCAGCACCTGCTCGCGACCATGGGCGGTCAGCCGGCGCTCGGCATCGCTGTTGGCCCGCGGCTCCGCTTCACCGTGGCGCAGCACCCACAGCTTCACAGCTTGGGCTCCTCGTCACGCACCGGGTGCGGGGCCGGGGCCACCGCGTGCGGCGCCTCGCCTTCCGGGGCACGCGGTGCAGGCCAGTCGGCGAATGGCCAGGGCTTCTGGTCGCTGTGGAAGCTGCCGAAGCGGCCGATCTGCGCCAGGTACTGGCTCAGGCTGTCGCCGAAGTTCATCAGGCTGGCGCTGGGGGCGCCGTACACCAGGCGGTAGATCAGTTGTACCAGCACCAGGCCACCGAGCAGCAGCTCGGCCAGCTGCCAGACCACCAGGAACACCACCATCCACAAGACCCGCAGGATGATCGACTCGCGCTGGGCGCGTTCGGGCGTATCGTTCATGTGTTGCTCCTTGCTGTTGTCAGAGCCGCTGAAGGCTCAGTTGAAACCGCTGATGGAAATGAAATCGACATCGGTCTTCGGCTCGGCACGCATCAGGTGCTCGATCACCTGGTTCAGCGTGCGGCCTTCGAACAGGATGGCATGCAGGCCAGCCACCAGCGGCATGTACACCTGCACTTCCTGCGCCTTGGCCTTGAGCACCTTGAGGGTGTTGACGCCTTCGGCCACTTCGCCCAGACGGTTGACCGCCTGCTCCAGGCTCAGGCCCTGGCCCAGCGCGTGGCCGACCTGGTAGTTGCGGCTCTTGGGCGAGGAGCAGGTGACGATCAGGTCACCGACACCGGCCAGGCCGAGGAAGGTCATGGGGTTGGCGCCCTGGCTGACAGCGAAGCGGGTCATCTCGGCCAGGGCGCGGGTAATCAGCATGCTCTTGGTGTTCTCGCCCATGCCCAGGGCCACCGCCATGCCGGCGATGATGGCGTAGACGTTCTTCAGCGCCCCGCCCAGCTCGACGCCAAAGCGGTCGGCACTGGCGTAGACGCGGAAGGTACGCCCATGCAGCACGGCCTGCACCTGCTGGCACAGTTTTTCGTCCTCGCTGGCAACCACCGTGGCGGTCAGCGCATGTTCGGCGATTTCCCGAGCCAGGTTGGGGCCGGACAGCACGCCGATGCGCGCCTCGGGGGCGATTTCTTCGAGGATCTGGCTCATCAGCTTGAAGCTTTGCGCTTCGATGCCCTTGGTCAGGCTGACCAGGCCCTTGCCGCGCAGCAGCTCGGCATGCGGGGCCAGCACGCTGCGCAAGGCGCTCGATGGCAGGGCGACGAAAATCAGCTCGCTGGCCTGCAGGGTGGCCAGCAGGTCGCTGACCGGCTCGACGCCGTCGTGCAGGCGGATGCCCTTGAGGTAGCGCGGATTCTCGCGATTGACGCGCATGGCCTCGGCCTGTTCCGGGTCGCGCATCCATTGGCGCACCGGCACACCGTTTTCTGCCAGCAGGTTCGCCACGGCGGTGCCGAAGCTGCCGCCTCCCAGAACTGCAACAGGTTGCTGTTCAGTCATATCCAATCCGTTAAAGCCAAAAGTTAAGTGGCGACCCGGCCATTATACGGCTCGCCTGCTACAGAACCAGTGTCAGTACCGGCCCTTTCGCGGGCACGCCCGCTCCCACAGGGATAGCGCAGTCCTTCAGAGCGGCTGTGGCAGCGGGCGTGCCCGCGAAAGGGCCCGACAGGTAGAGCAGATCACTGGCAAAACCCCCACGGTCGGTTACCATGCCTGTTTCAATCCTGAAACAAGGCCGCTTTGTGTTCCCTGGCACGCCCCCGTACCCGCGCCTGCTCATACTGACTGCCCTGCTCGGTGGCCCGGCCGTGGCCGATGACCTGTTCATCGACAACACGGACCTGCCGCAGGTTCTGACCGCCACGCGCCTGAAACAATCCCCCGCCGCAGTCCCGGGCAGCATGACCGTGCTCGACAGCGAGCTGATCCGCGCCAGCGGTGCCCGCGACATTCCCGAGCTGCTGCGCCTGGTGCCGGGCATGATGGTGGGCTACAACGCCGGCAACCAACCCACGGTCAACTACCACGGCAGCAACGTCAACGATGCCCGGCGCATGCAGGTGCTGATCGATGGCCGTTCGGTGTACCGCGCCGGCCTGGCCACGGTGGACTGGAGCGACATCCCCCTGGCCATGGAGGATATCGAGCGCATCGAGGTGTTCCGCGGCCCCAACACGGTCAGCTACGGCGCCAATGCGCTGATGGCGGTGGTCAACATCCTTACCCGCAACCCTGCCGACAGCCATGGCACGCGGCTGAAGATGACCCGCGGCCAGGACGGCATCAACGATTTCTACGCCAGCCACGGCTTCGGCTGGGATGGCGGCGACCTGCGCCTGTCGCTGTCCGGCCAGCAGGACGATGGCTTCGACGAGAACCAGTTCGGCCAGGACTACCGCGACAGCCGCCGGCTGACCCGCTTCAATATCAACGCCAGCCACAGCCTGGCACACGACCAGACCCTGGAATGGCAACTGGCGGCGAAGGAAGGCAGCAACCAGCGGCCTTATACCTATCAGCCGGTGTTCGCCAAATACGAAGCCGGTAACAACGCTGACGTCAATGCCAAGGACTACGCCGGCTCATTGCGCTGGACCAAGGACTTCAGCTCCGAGCACAGCCTGTATATCCAGGGCTCTGCCCAGCATTTCGACCGCCAGCAGGTGTGGCGTGCCTGTGACGCCTTGCAGTCGTTCAGCCCGGAATTGACCCAGCTCTGGCAAATGAACCCTGACTTCGCCGAAAAAGTGGCGCGCGGCATTGCTACCGGCGCACCACTTTCGACCAACGATCCCGTCATGAAAGCGCTTCTGGAGAAGGTCCAGCAGCAATGGGCGAACGGTGGCAAGCAGCAGGTTTGCGGCGACGTCGACCAGAGCACCCGCGAAACCCGCTACGACCTGGAAATCCAGGACACCCTGAGCCTGACCGACAGCCTGCGCCTGCTCAGCGGCATGAACTACCGCTATGATCGTGCCGACTCGCAGACCTACTTCAACGGCAGCATCGACGACCAGACCTGGCGCCTGTTCGGCCAGCTGGAGTGGCGCGCCGACGAGCACTGGATCCTGCAGGGCGGTGCCATGTTCGAGGACTCGCGCCTGTCCGGCAGCTCGCTGACCCCACGCGTGGCGGTCAATTACCTGATCACCCCGCGCCATGGCCTGCGTGCGGTGTATTCCGAGGCAGTGCGCTCGCCAGACATGTTCGAGAACAACATCAACTGGAGCTACACGGTCAAGAACCTGACCCCCAACGCTTTCGGACTGCAAAACGGCGAATACTTCGTCAAGACCCGTGGCCCGGGCGACCTCGACCAGGAACGCATGCGCTCGCGCGAGCTGGGCTACAACGGCTACTTCAGCGACATCGACCTGAACATGGATGTGAAGCTGTTCTACGACGAGATCACCGGAATGATCAGCGAGCCCCTGAAGAACAACCAGTACATCGCCAGCAACGCCAACAAGGCCCGTTTCAGCGGCAGCGAGGCGCAACTGGACTGGCGCCCGACCCTGCGCGACCGCCTGCGCCTTACCTACGCCTACGTGGATGCCTGGGCCAGCAACCCCGCCGACCGCCGCCTCAGCGCGCGCAACAGCGGCTCGGCCGGGTGGATGCGCGAGTGGGGCGACGGCTGGTCCAGTGCGCTGTTCTACTACGGCGACGATGCGCTCAACCAGTACCGCTACGAGCGCCTGGACCTGCGCCTGGCCAAGCGCTTCCGGGTGCATGGCAGCAACCTGGAGCTGGCGGCGCTGTGGCAACAGCGCCTGGACGATGAGCCGACCACGGCAATCCAGAACCGCTACGACAGCCGCCACCGCCTGAGCGTCAGCGCGGAGCTGGAGTTCTGATGGCCCTGCTGCTGCGCCTGTTGCTGTTGTGCCTGTGGCCGATGGGGCCGCTGTCCGCCAGCGAAATCGTGTTGGTAGGCGCGGAAGACCAGCCCGGCATTCGCAGTTTCGTCGCTGCGCTGGAAAGCCGCCGGCCGCACGATCACGTGCATTTCCAGACCACCGCTGACCTGCCACGCCCGGGCAAGCTCAAGGCTGACCAGCGCCTGATCTTGCTGGACAACGCCGCACTGGAATGGCGCCTTGGGGAAACCGCCGGCCCGCCGGCCCTGGCCATGAGGGTCAGCCGGGTACAGGCTGAACAGCGCCTGGGAAAGTCGCGGCCCGCGTTCCTCACGTTGCTGTGGAGCGACCCGCCGCTGGGCCGGCAGCTGCGCCTGGCGCGCTACCTGCTGCCGCAGGCCCAGCGCATTGGTGTGCTGTACGGTGAGCACAGCAGCTTTCTGCTCGAAGAGCTGCGCCATGCCGCCCGCGCGCTGGGCCTGGAGATTATTGCCCAGGACTGGCCCGACCCGCGCGACAGCCGCCCTCTGCAACATTTGTTGGCCAACAGTGACGTGCTGCTGGGCCTGGACGACGCCGACCTGTTCAACTCCAAGACTGCGAAGAACCTGCTGTTGAGCAGCTATGGCCGGCAGATGGCGCTGATCGGCCCGAACGCCGGGTTCGTCCGCGCCGGCGCCCTGGCCAGCACCTTCAGTGACCAGGACGATTGGCTGGCGGTACTCGACCAGTTGCTCGACCAGCCACCGGCGCGCTGGCCGCGCAGCCTGTACCCGGTACGCTTCGGCGTCAGCGGCAACCAGCAGGTGGCGCGCGCCCTGGGCCTTGAACCGATCGATCCGAACGCCGCCGCCAAGGCCCTGGCCGAAGGAGAACCCACCCCATGAGCAAGCGCCTGAGCTGGGACATCCACACCCGCACCCAGATCATCAGCCTCGGCCCTGCCCTGCTGCTGACCTTGCTGCTGATCAGCTTCTTCACCTTCGTGCGTATCCAGGACCTGCGCCAGGAACTGAACCACACCGGGCAACTGATCGCCAACCAGCTGGCGCCAGCCTCGGAATACGGGGTGATCTCGGGCAACAACGAAGTGCTCGAGGGCCTGATGCGCGCCACGCTCAGCATCCCCCACGTGCGCTTCCTCGAGGTGCAGGACAGCCGCAACCACATCCTGGTGTACGTGGAGCAGTCCGACGAAAGCGCCAACCGCGCGCAACGTGTCGAAGTGTTCCAGGCGCCCATCCGCCTGCAGCAGATCCGCCTGGACAGCGACTTCCTGCAACAGGGCAAGGCCACCACCCCGGCCATCGGCGACGATTACCTGGGCCGGGTCATCGTCGGCATGTCCGATGACGCCTTCAGCCAGCGCCAGCAGGAAATCGTGATCAAGGCCGGTATCCTCGCGCTGTTCGCCCTGCTGTTCACCTTCCTGCTGGCGCGCCGCCTGGCCCTGAGCCTGGCCAAGCCGATCAGCGACATGGGCCATGCGGTCAAGGCCATCCAGCAGGGCGAGTACCACACCCTGTTGCCGGTGGTCGATGACAGCGAACTGGGCCACCTGGCGCACCACATCAACAACCTGGCCCACGCCCTGGAGCAGGCCAGCAATGAACAGAAGCAGGCCATTGCCGAACTGATCCAGGCCCGCGAGGAGGCCGAACAGGCCAACCGCGCCAAATCGGACTTCCTGGCGATGATGAGCCACGAGCTGCGCACACCGATGAATGGCGTGCTGGGCATGCTGCAGTTGCTGGAAACCACCCAGCTGAACAGCGAACAGGCCGAGTACACCGCGGTGGCAAGCGAATCCACCGGGCACCTGCTCAAGGTCATCAACGACATCCTCGACTTCTCGCGCATCGAACGCGCCGCGCTGCAACTGGAACACATCGACTTCAACCTGGGCGAGCTGATCACCAGCAGCGTCCAGTCGTTCCAGCACAGCGCCCAGCAGCGCGGCCTTGCCCTGCACCTGCAACTGCCGGCGGGTATCGAGCAGCTGCAGGTGAACGGTGACCCCACGCGCATCCGCCAGATCCTGCTGAACCTGGTCGGCAATGCGCTGAAATTCACCGAACGCGGCCAGGTACAGGTCGAGGCGCACTGGCAGGTGCTCGACCGCCAGCTGATCTGGCTGACCTGCAGCGTGCGCGACACCGGTATCGGCATCGACAACGAGCGCCTGGAAATGATGTTCGTCGCCTTCCAGCAGGCCGACAGCTCGATTTCCCGCCGCTATGGCGGCACCGGGCTGGGGCTGTCGATTGCCCGCACCCTGGCCGAACGCATGGGCGGCAAGCTCCGCGGCGAAAGCCGTGAAGGCCTGGGCTCGACCTTTACCCTGGAGATGCCACTGGCCCTGGCCAGCCCTGCCCCGGTATCGCTGACGCTGCCAAGCGCTGCGCCGCCGGCGGTGGCCGACAATGATCAGGTGCTGCTGGTAGAGGACAATCCGGTCAACCAAAGTGTCATCGAGGCCATGCTGCGTAGCCTGGGGCTGGCGGTATGCACGGCCGAGGACGGCCTGGAGGCGGTCGAACGGGTCAGCCGGCAGCGTTTTGCCGCCGTGCTGATGGACTGCCGCCTGCCGCACCTGGACGGCTATGAAGCCACCCGGCGTATCCGCCAACTGCCCAACGGCGCCAGGCTACCGATCATCGCCCTGACCGCCAACGCCTTGCAGGGCGACCGCGAGCGTTGCATGGCAGCCGGCATGGACGACTACCTGAGCAAACCCTTGCGCCGCACCGAACTGCAGCGTGTGCTGCAGCGCTGGCTACCTGGTCAGACAACCGCGACTGGCGATAAATGCTAAAGTGCGGCAGTCTTAAACACTGGACAGGACCTTCATCGGACCTGAAAATAGACGTTTCAGTGCACACCTGTACTTCTTTCACCGGGTGCACTGTGACTTTCACCACAACGCAATAGTCTACCTGTAGGCTGCCGTCTCGGACGCGATGCGTATCGGGCCGGCCGGGAAGATTCATCCCCTGCCGCAGGGGGTTATTGAGGAGCTCGCATGACCAAACAACACGCCTTTACTCGGGAAGACCTGCTGCGCTGCAGTCGCGGTGAGCTGTTCGGCCCAGGTAATGCGCAACTGCCCGCGCCGAACATGCTGATGGTCGATCGCATCACCCATATCAGCGAAGAAGGCGGCAAGTACGGCAAAGGTGAATTGGTCGCCGAGCTGGATATCAATCCGGACCTGTGGTTCTTCGCCTGCCACTTCGAAGGCGACCCGGTAATGCCGGGCTGCCTGGGCCTCGACGCCATGTGGCAGCTGGTAGGTTTCTTCCTCGGCTGGCAGGGCCTGCCGGGCCGCGGTCGCGCCCTGGGTTCGGGCGAGGTGAAGTTCTTTGGCCAGGTACTGCCGGAAGCCAAGAAAGTCACTTACAACATTCACATCAAGCGCGTCCTGAAGGGCAAGCTGAACATGGCCATCGCCGATGGCTCGGTCAGCGTCGACGGCCGCGAGATCTACACTGCCGAAGGCCTGCGGGTCGGCGTGTTCACCTCCACTGACAATTTCTAAGGGTTATTCGCATGCGCCGCGTCGTTATCACTGGTCTGGGCATCGTATCGTGCCTGGGCAATGACAAAGCTACCGTCACCGAAAACCTGCGCAACAGCCGTCCGGGTATCCGTTACAACCCGGAATACAAGGAAATGGGGCTGCGTAGCCAGGTTTCCGGGTCCATCGACCTCAACCTCGAAGAACTGATCGACCGCAAGGTCTACCGCTTCGTCGGCCACGCTGCTGCCTACGCCTACCTGGCGATGCAGGACGCGATCAAGGACGCCGGCCTGACCGAAGAGCAGGTTTCCAACCCGCGTACCGGCCTGGTGGCTGGCTCCGGCGGCGCCTCGACCCTGAACCAGATGGAAGCACTGGACACCCTGCGCGAGAAAGGCGTCAAGCGCGTCGGCCCGTACCGCGTTACCCGCACCATGGGCAGCACCGTTTCGGCGTGCCTGGCCACCCCGTTCAAGATCAAGGGCATCAACTACTCGATCTCGTCGGCCTGCGCCACTTCGGCACACTGCATCGGCACCGCCCTGGAGCAGATCCAGTGGGGCAAGCAGGACATCGTCTTCGCCGGTGGCGGTGAAGAAGAGCACTGGAGCCAGTCGTTCCTGTTCGATGCCATGGGCGCCCTGTCGACCAAGCGCAACGAAACCCCGGAGCAGGCCTCGCGCGCCTACGACGCCGACCGTGATGGCTTCGTCATCGCTGGCGGTGGCGGCATGGTGGTGGTCGAGGAGCTGGAACACGCCCTGGCCCGTGGCGCCAAGATCTACGCGGAAATCGTCGGCTACGGCGCCACTTCCGACGGCTACGACATGGTTGCCCCGAGCGGCGAAGGTGCCATCCGCTGCATGCAGCAGGCGCTGTCGACCGTCGACACCCCGATCGACTACCTGAACACCCACGGCACCTCGACCCCGGTCGGTGACGTTGCCGAGATCAAGGGCGTTCGCGCCGTGTTCGGCGACAAGGCACCGAAGATCAGCTCGACCAAGAGCCTGTCGGGCCACTCGCTGGGCGCTGCCGGCGTACACGAGGCGATCTACTGCCTGCTGATGATGGAAAACAACTTCATCGCCGGCTCCGCCAACATCGACGTGCTGGACCCGGAGGTCGCCGACCTGCCGATCCTGCGCAAGACCGAAGAAAACGCCAAGATCGACACGGTCATGAGCAACAGCTTCGGCTTCGGCGGCACCAACGCCACCCTGGTGCTCAAGCGCTGGGAAGGCAAGTAAGACGCTGCTGCGGTAAACGAAAACGCCCCGACTGGTTCGGGGCGTTTTCATTTGTATCGTCTGTACCGGCCCTTTCGCGGGTAAACCCGCTCCCACAGGGACCGCGCTGCTCTTGAAACTGGCGCTGTACCTGTGGGAGCGGGTTTACCCGCGAAAGGGCCGGCACAGGCGAGATACTATTGCTTAGGCAACACAGCCAGAAAATTCTCCCTGGCCACCTTGTTGGCAACTTGTTCCGGCAATGCATCCAGAAACGGCCTGAACCCATGCATCTGCTCCCCAAGGCTACCAAACTGCCCCACCACATCCGAACCCAGCATGAACCGCTCCGGGAACCTTTCGACCAGTGCCAACCACTCCTTGCGCGGCACACCCCGGTCATCCAGCAGATAAGGCTCCAGCACGCTCCACGACAAATCGACATACAGATTCGGGTAATCCTCCAGTAACCGCGTCAGCACCGGCAGCAGAAAGTCCATCTGCGTCTGGTGCCGGTGAATCTCCATGCTGCTGCCGGCGTGCGCCCAGATAAACCGCGTGTGCGGGTGATTGCGCAGCGGCTCTTCGATCTCCGCCAGGTACAGCGGGTTGCGCTCGCGCTTGGAGGTGATGTTGGAATGCAGCAGCACCGGCAGGTCGCGCTCGGCCGCCAGGTGGTAGATACGCGTCATGGCTTCGTTGTTGGCGCGCGGCGTGTCACCGCTGGTCAGTGCCGTCAGGTCATCGTGGCGGGTGAACACCTCGCCAATGCCCTGCCACAGCCCCGGATACAGATCGAGCATGCGCTCGATATGGCTGGCGGCGTTCTTGTCCACCGGATTGAAGCCGGCCAGGAACGGATGAAAGCGCTTGCGCTGTTCGTCGGGCAATTGCTGCAACGCCGCGGCCACGTAGGTGTCGGTGGCGCTGTACCAGTAGGCTTCGGCGTCATCCCCAGCGTAATAGCGCGGGCGCTTGGGCTCGTCTTCGTGCCACTTCTTGGCCACCGGCACGCCGGAAATCATCGACTGCTCGATACCGGCGGCATCCATGGCCTTGATCAGCGCGGGCATGCCTTCGCTTTCCTGGAAGAAGTCGACGTAGTGCAGGTGGGCATCACTGTAGCGGTAGTCGCGCGCCTGCGCCGCTTGGCACAGCCAGGTGGATAACAGCACGCAGGCCAGCGCTCTGACGATCATGATGAAGCTTCCTTTTCCGGGTACCACACCTCTAGACCGGCCAGCCAACGAGACGGTTCAGCCGCAGCGGGCAAACCGCTATGCTTGGGGCATTTCCACCTTGCCTGGAGCCTTCCCATGAGCAGCCCCCTGGTCATCCGCCCACGTGCCGAATCGGTCGAGGGCCAGCCGATCCTGCGCCCGCTGCCGTCGGCCCAGTGCCGCAGCGTCGGCCCGTTCGTGTTTTTCGACCACATGCTCGAAACAGACTATGCCCCGGGGCATGGCATGGACATCCGCCAGCACCCGCATATCGGCCTGTCGACCCTTACCTACCTGTTCGAAGGGGCAATCCTGCACAAGGACAGCCTCGGTTCGGCACAGCGGGTGCTGCCGGGCGACGTCAGCTGGATGACCGCAGGCAGCGGCGTGGCCCATGTCGAGCGCACGCCTGAAGATGCCCTGGCCCATGGCTCACGCCTGCACGGGCTGCAGGTATGGCTGGCGTCGCCACGCGAACATGAACAAGGCCCGGCAAGCTACAGCCACCACCCGGCGGCAAGCCTGCCGGTCAGCGACAGCCTGGGGGTGCGCATCTGCATGATTGCCGGCAGCGGGTTCTGCCTGGAGTCGCCGGTGCCGGTGCTCTCCCCTACCCTTTACGCGCATGTGCAGATGCAGCCGGCGACTACCCTGCAGGTGCCGAATGAGCATGCGCAACGGGCGCTATACGTACTGGATGGCGAATTGCTGATGAACGATGAGGAGGTGGAGGCGTGCAGCCTGGTGGTGCTGCCGGAGAGCGAAGAGGTGACACTGTATGCGGAAGGTGAGTGCCAGCTGGTGCTGATTGGTGGCGCGCCTCTGGATGGGCCGCGGCGGATGAACTGGAACTTTGTCGCCAGTGATGTGGAACTGATCGAACAGGCCCGGGCCAAGTGGGCTGCGGGGGATTGGCCGGTGGTGCCGGGGGAAACCTCGAGGATCGAATTGCCTAGGTGATTTTGGGGCCGCTCTGCGGCCCATTCGCGGCACAAGGCCGCTCCTACAGGGAATCGCGTAACTCATGGCTTGCGCGACCTTTGTAGGAGCGGCCTTGTGCCGCGAATGGGCTGCAAAGCAGCCCCGTGCAATCTCAGCGCTGGAACACTTCGGTCAGCAGGTTATGCATCGAGCGGAACGCCCGCTCCGAGGTACGCCGGTCATACTGCATCTTGCCCGGCACATTGGCACTCGGGTCGGTAAACGAGTGCACCGCGCCGCCATAGCTGAGCAATTGCCAGTCAACCTTGGCCGCGTTCATCTCCTCCTCGAACGCCGGCAACTGCTCCTTCGGCACCAGTGGGTCGGAAGCGCCGTGCAGCACCAGCACCGAACCCTTGATGCGCTTGGCATCTTCCGGGTTCGGCGTGTCCAACGTGCCATGGAACGACACCGCCGCACGCAAATCGGCGCCAGTACGGGCCAGCTCCAGTGCACAGCAGCCACCAAAGCAGAAACCAAACGTGCCGACCTTGCCCGGCTCCAGCAGCGCCTTCGACTGCCCCACCAGTTGCGCCAGGGCTTCCTGCATGCGCTTGCGCAGCTCGCCACGGTCGTTCTTCAACGGCATCATCGCCGCGCCGGCCTCGTCGGCGTTGGACGGACGCACCGATTGCCCGTACAGGTCGGCAATCAGCACCACATAGCCCTTCTCGGCCACCTCCTTGGCGATGCGCTCGGCACCTTCGCCGATACCCATCCAGTTCGGCGCCATCACCAGGCCTGGCCGCCCCAGCGCGCCCGGCTCGTAGACCAGGCGGCTTTCATACGCCTTGCCGGACAGGTGATAGACCAGCGATTCGACGATTACTTTGCTCATCAAGCACTCCTTTGGCACTCGTCATCAATATGCTCGCCATGAAAAAAGCCCGCCGAAGCGGGCTTTCCTATGCATCAACTCAAGCAGACAGCTCGACCAGCAGCTTGTTCAGGCGACGAACGTAAGCCGCCGGGTCCTTCAAGCTGTCACCGGCCGCCAGGGCCGCCTGATCGAACAAGATGTGCGACAGCTCGGCGAAGCGGTCTTCGCTCTGCTCGTTGTCCAGTTTCTCGATCAGCGGGTGGGTCGGGTTGAACTCGAAGATCGGCTTGGACTCCGGCACCTTCTGCCCGCTGGCTTCGAGGATCTGGCGCATCTGCAGGCCCAGGTCCTGTTCACCGATGGCCAGGATCGCCGGCGAGTCGGTCAGGCGGTGCGACACGCGCACTTCGGCCACGCTGTCACCCAGCGCGCCCTTCAGGCGCTCGACCAGGCCTTCCTTGTCCTTGGCGACTTCTTCCTGGGCCTTCTTGTCTTCTTCCGAATCCAGCTTGCCCAGGTCCAGGTCGCCACGGGCGACGTCGACGAAGGCCTTGCCGTCGAACTCGTTGAGGTAGCTCATCAGCCACTCGTCGATACGGTCGGTCAGCAGCAGCACTTCGATGCCTTTCTTGCGGAAGACTTCCAGGTGCGGGCTGTTCTTGACCTGCGCGTACGACTCGCCGGTGAGGTAGTAGATCTTGTCCTGGCCTTCCTTGGCGCGTGCCAGGTAGTCGGCCAGGGCGACGCTCTGCTCGCCGCTGTCGTCCTGGGTGGAAGCGAAGCGCAGCAGGCCGGCGATCTTTTCCTTGTTGGCGAAGTCTTCGGCCGGGCCTTCCTTCAGCACCTGGCCGAAGTTCTTCCAGAAGCCCTTGTACTGCTCGGGCTCGTTCTTCGCCAGCTTCTCCAGCATGTCCAGCACGCGCTTGGTCAGCGCGGTCTTCATCGAGTCGATGATCGGGTCTTTCTGCAGGATTTCACGCGACACGTTCAGCGACAGGTCGTTGGAATCGACCACACCCTTGATGAAGCGCAGGTACAGCGGCAGGAACGACTCCGCCTGGTCCATGATGAACACGCGCTGCACGTACAGCTTCAGGCCGCGTGGCGCTTCGCGCTGGTACAGGTCGAACGGCGCGCGGGCCGGCACGTACAGCAGCGAGTTGTATTCGAGCTTGCCTTCGACCTTGTTGTGGCTCCAGGCCAGCGGGTTTTCGAAGTCATGGCCGATGTGCTTGTAGAACTCCTGGTACTCCTCGTCCTTGATCTCGGTACGCGGACGGGTCCACAGGGCGCTGGCACGGTTGACGGTTTCCCACTCTTCGGCCGGCTGTTCTTCACCTTCGGCGGCAGCTTGCTCTTTCGGCAGCTGGATCGGCATGGCGATGTGGTCGGAGTACTTCTTCACCACGTTGCGCAGGCGCCAGCCATCGGCGAACTCCTGTTCGTCCTTCTTCAGGTGCAGGACGATGCGGGTACCGCGCTGTGGCTTGTCGATGGTGGCGACTTCGAACTCGCCCTCGCCTTTCGACGACCAGTGCACGCCTTCGGCGGCCGGCTGGCCGGCACGGCGGCTGTACACATCGACCTTGTCGGCAACGATGAACGCGGAGTAGAAGCCCACACCGAACTGACCGATCAGGTGCGAGTCCTTCTTCTGGTCACCGGTGAGGTTCTTCATGAAGTCGGCGGTGCCGGACTTGGCGATGGTACCCAGGTGGGCGATGACGTCTTCGCGGCTCATGCCGATGCCGTTGTCCTCGAGGGTCACGGTACCGGCGTCCTTGTCGAAGCTCAGGCGAATCTTCAGGTCGGCGTCGCCTTCGAACAGCTCTGGCTTGGCCAGGGCCTCGAAACGCAGCTTGTCGGCGGCGTCGGAGGCGTTGGAGATCAATTCACGCAGGAAGATCTCCTTGTTCGAATACAAGGAATGGATCATGAGGTGCAGCAGCTGCTTTACCTCGGTCTGGAAGCCCAGCGTTTCTTTTTGAGTCTCCACACTCATGGTCTTCAAAACTCCGATCTGATGGCAGTTGACGCCTCGCGGCCAGGTTGGCCTGCGTTAGCGGCGGATGTCATGCAGATGGGGGCTGCCCGGATGATTTCAAGGGCTTTTCCGGTTCGATCTTGAAATGCGCGCGAGCCGTAGCGATCGGCGACTGCCTGTCACCCTGCCAGGCGGTGATGGCCACATTGGTCACCCGCCGGCCCTGGCGCCACAGTTGGCACTGGGCGTAGGTATCGCGAAAGTGCCCGGCGCGCAGGTAATCGATGGAAAAGTCGATGATCTTCGGAATGCTCGCGCTCTCGCTGAAGATCAGCAGGTACAGCGCTGCCGACAGCTCCATGAAGCCCGCGATCACCCCGCCGTGGATGGCCGGCAGCAGCGGGTTGCCGATGTTGTCCTGGCTGGCCGGCAGGCGGAACAGCAGGTCATCGCCCTCGCGCTCGCATTCGATGCCGATCAGGCCGGCATAGGGGATCAGTGCCAGCAAAGGCCGATAGTCTCCCACTGCGTGGGCGGCGTTGAGCTGTTGACGAACCTCGTGCGGAATCATGCCCCGCCCTCCTTCAGGCTGTTGCCGAAACGGATGCCACCCTTGATCTCCTGGCCCAGGCGCATGAACGTGCCCACCACCTGGCAGATCGGCTGGGCGGGGTCGTCCTGGTAGGCCGTGCCACGGGTGAAGATCACATCGCGGGTGACCCGGTAGCACTGGGCATGGCCGTAGATGTCCTTGCCGGCCTCTGCCGGGTGCATGTAGTCGATGCGCAGGTCCAGTGTCGGACACACCTCGAAGCGCGGCAGCACGCACAATGTGGCCATGCCGCAGGTGGTGTCCATCAGCGTGGTCAGCGCGCCGCCATGCACGGCGCCGGTCTGCGGGTTGCCGACGATCGCCGGTGACCAGGGCAGCACCAGGGTCATGCCATCGGCATTGGTTTGCGCCACGCGCATTTGCAACAACTGACAATGTTTCAGGGCCGAGAGAAAACGCTCGGCCATGGCCATCAAGGTTGAATCGCTCATTGGCTGTTTCCCTGCGCATTGCCGCAGCGGCATAAAATCGTTAAAAAGTCTATATAGAACGGGGCGTTATATATGTGTAATCTTCGCGGAACTTATTCCGCGTAGTTGCACTCGAAGGAACAAGTCACTTATTCCACCAAGGAGAAACACCCCCATGCGTAAACCTTTTGCTTTTGCTCTGATGCTGGCCGCTGCCATGGGCCTGGCCGCTTGCGATAAAGCGAGCGAAGACAAAGCCCAGGACGCACAGCAACACGCCGAGCAAGCCCAGGAAAAAGCGGGCGAAGCTCAGGATAAAATGAACGAGGCTGCCAAGGAAAACGCCGAAGCCGCCAAAGATCAGGCCGAAGCCGAGCAGAAGGCCGCCGAAGAAGCCGCTCCGGCTACTCCGGCTCCGGAAGCCGCTCCAGCTACCCCAGCTGCTCCAGCCGAACCTGCCAAGCAGTAATCGGCTAAAACAAGAAAACCCGACATTGTCGGGTTTTTTTGTGCCTGAAACTTATGGATTAAACGTTTCAGGTTCCAGAAACGGTGTTTTCCTTGGGGGGTTCGATCGAAACACTTTCGGTAGGTGTGAACACCATCACATCCAACACATCCGAATGGAACTCGCGGCGGTACAGAATCAGCACTACCCCGACACTCATGACCATGAACAACCATGGGCTGATGAACCAGCTCAACATGGCCATGCCGAAGTAATAGGAACGCAGGCCCAGGTTGAACTGGTTGGCGGCAAGCGACAGCACCCGCGCCGCCCGCGAGGCGAATGCCTTGCGTTCAAGTTCATTGACCAGCCGTTCACCAATCATCGGCGCCGAACCCACCAGCACTGCGGCGAAGTTGTATTGGCGCATGCACCAGCTGAAGGTGAAAAAGGCATAGACGAAGACCATGGCCAGGCACAGCAGCTTGATCTCCGACATGCCCTGGGACGTCTGCTGCACCAGCGGCAGGTCGGCCAGCAGCGACAGCGCCCGGTCGGAGGCCCCAAGCACGGTGAGGATACCGGCAAGGATGATCAGGGTGCTGGAGGCGAAGAACGAGGCGTTGCGCTCGAGATTGCCGATCACGCTGGCATCGGCAATGCGGTTGTCGCGCAGCAGCATGCGGCGCATCCAGTCTTCGCGGTACAGGTGCAGCACGCTGGCCAGGCACGCGGTGTCGCGGCCCTTCCAGATGGCATAACGGGTGTAACCGCCCCAGCACAGGGCGAACCAGGCGATGGCCAACAGGTTGTTGAAGTTGCTTTGGATGAAGTTCATGCAGGGTTCCCGGGAGGGCCAGATACCTGAAGGATAGGGACCGGATTTCGACGCTGGCAAGCGGCAAAAGGCACACCTGAACAGTGAAACCAGACGCGATCGGTTGTAGGAGCGGCCTTGTGTCGCGATGGGCTGCGAAGCAGCCCCGGCAATACATGCTGCGAAGCTGAAATCATGGGGGCGCTTCGCACCCCATCGCGACACAAGGCCGCTCCTACAACTGATCGCGTCAGCCGAGAAACTTGTGCCAGGTGGCCGAACATGCAAACAAAAAGCCCCGCATCCTTTCGGATGCGGGGCTTTTGAGTTTCCACCCTTGGCGAGCACCCTTTGGCTTGTGGCCGGTGCCGCCCTCAGGCTTCGACTATCAGGCCAGCGCTTCGCGCGGCTTGCCGAGCATGCGGTCGCAGGCCACGGCGCCAACCAGGGTCACCACCGAAGGCACCAGCCAGGCCAGGCCCTGGTCGCTCAACGGCAGGTGGGCCATGAAGTCCGGCAGCACGTGGGCAATGCCGCTGCCTTTGATCGCATCGACCATGCCGAACAGCAGCGACACCAGCATCACTGGCGCCAGGATGCGGGTTGGCGAGTTCCACAGGTCCTTCACGAAGCTGAGCCCGACCACCACGATGCACGGTGGGTAGATCGCGGTGAGCACCGGGATCGAGAACATGATCAGCTTGGTCAGGCCGAGGTTGGAGATCAGCAGCGAGAAGCCCGCCAGGATCACCACCAGGGCGCGGTACGACAGCGGCAGCATCTGGCTGAAGTACTCGGCGCAGGCGCAGGTCAGGCCAACCGCGGTCACCAGGCAAGCCAGCGCGATCAGCACAGCGAGGAAGCCGCTGCCCAGCGAACCGAAGGTGTGCTGCACATAGGCATGCAGTACCGCCGCGCCGTTGGTGGCGTCAGCTGCGATATCGTGGCTGGTTGCACCCAGGCGGAACAGGCTGATGTACACCAGGGCCAGGCCGACACCGGCGATCAGGCCGGCGATGATGGCATAGCGGGTGATCAGCTTCGGCGACTCGACACCGCGCGAGCGGATGGCGTTGACGATGACGATACCGAACACCAGGGCACCCAGGGTGTCCATGGTCAGGTAACCATCGGAGAAGCCCTTGGAGAACGCTGCGGCGGCATAGGCCGGCTGCGCGTCACCAATGGTGCCGGCAGGCAGCGCGAAGGCGGCGATGCCCAGCACCGCCAGGGCGATGATCTTCAACGGCGCCAGGAAGCGGCCCACGGTGTCGAGCAGCTTGCCTGGGTACATGGACACGGCCAGTACCACGAGGAAGTACACCAGGCTGTAGATGAACAGCGCCAACGGGCTTTCACCGGTCAGCGGCGCAACACCCACTTCGAACGATACGGTCGCGGTGCGCGGGGTGGCGAACAGCGGGCCAACCGACAGATAGCACACGGCCGCCAGCAGGCCACCGAAGAACTTGCCGATCGGGCTGCTCAGGGCATCCATGCCGCCGCCGACCTTGGCCAGGGCGACCACGGTGATGACCGGCAGGCCCACGGCGGTAACCAGGAAGCCCAAGGCCGCCATCCATACGTGCGGGCCAGACTGCAGACCGACGATAGGCGGGAAGATGATGTTGCCAGCGCCCACGAAAAGCGCAAACGTCATAAAGCCAAGCGCCAGGATATCCTGGCCTTTGAGAACTTTCATTTAAGGTAGTACCACACTGCTGAAATCGGGATTCGAGAGGGGATTTCCCTTTGGATGAGGGGAAATGCTGCCCGGCTTGATAGGCCAGACCCGTTTAGCGTGTCGTTCCCTTTTGGGGTACGGGCACAGAGTGAACGCGTAATGTAACTGTTTTGTCAGTCAAACGCACTGGCACAGTGCTGCTTGTCCGATGTGCGTACATGTTTGTCGTCTGTGCGACCGAGGACAGCGAGAATTATCCTCGGATTGAAACATTCGTCTGCGTGAAAATTCCTATCAAACTCATCGAAAAATCCATGTTGCCTGTACCGGCCTCTTCGCGGGCTTGCCCGCTCCCACAGGGGATCACCACAGGCCCGGAATGTGGAGATCTCCTGTGGGAGCGGGCAAGCCCGCGAAGAGGCCGGCACAGGAATACCCACCCCCCAGAAACGACAAAGGCCACCCGAAGGTGGCCTCTGTGCGCGTGGGGGGTGTAGCAGTATTACTTTTTGACTTCCCAGCCAGTCAGCTCGGCCAGGGCCTTGCCGATGTCAGCCAGGGAACGCACGGTCTTCACACCAGCGTCCTGCAGGGCGGCGAACTTCTCGTCCGCAGTGCCCTTGCCGCCGGAGATGATGGCGCCAGCGTGGCCCATGCGCTTGCCCGCAGGTGCGGTAACACCAGCGATGTAGGAAACGACAGGCTTGGTGACGTTGGCCTTGATGTAGGCCGCAGCTTCTTCTTCAGCCGAACCGCCGATCTCGCCGATCATGACGATCGCTTCGGTCTTCGGGTCTTCCTGGAACAGCTTCAGGATGTCGATGAAGTTGGAGCCCGGGATCGGGTCACCGCCGATGCCGACGCAGGTCGACTGGCCGAAGCCGGCGTCGGTGGTCTGCTTCACAGCTTCGTAGGTCAGGGTGCCGGAACGCGAAACGATACCGACCTTGCCTGGCAGGTGGATGTGGCCTGGCATGATGCCGATCTTGCACTCGCCCGGGGTGATGACACCTGGGCAGTTAGGGCCGATCAGGGTCACGCCCAGCTCGTCGCACTTGACCTTGGCATCCAGCATGTCCAGGGTAGGAATGCCTTCGGTGATGCACACGATCAGCTTGATGCCGCCGAAGGCAGCTTCCAGGATCGAGTCCTTGCAGAAAGGAGCCGGAACGTAGATGACCGAAGCGTCAGCGCCGGTAGCTTCCACAGCTTCTTTCACAGTGTTGAACACTGGCAGGCCCAGGTGGGTGGTGCCACCCTTGCCTGGGGTTACGCCGCCGACCATCTTGGTGCCGTAAGCGATGGCCTGTTCGGAGTGGAAAGTACCCTGCGAGCCGGTGAAGCCCTGGCAGATGACTTTGGTGTCTTTATTGATCAGGACGCTCATTACTTGCCCTCCGCAGCTTTGACAACTTGTTGAGCAGCGTCGGTCAGGCTGGTTGCCGCAATGATGTTCAAACCGCTTTCTGCCAGTACTTTAGCGCCCAGTTCGGCGTTGTTGCCTTCAAGGCGAACGACAACCGGAACTTTCACGCCGACTTCTTTCACTGCACCGATGATGCCTTCGGCAATCATGTCGCAGCGAACGATGCCGCCGAAGATGTTGACCAGAACGGCCGCGACATTGCTGTCGGACAGAATGATCTTGAACGCTTCGGTAACGCGCTCTTTGGTAGCACCACCGCCAACGTCGAGGAAGTTGGCCGGCTTGCCGCCGTGCAGGTTGACGATGTCCATGGTACCCATGGCCAGGCCGGCACCGTTGACCATGCAGCCGATGTTGCCTTCGAGGGCAACGTAGTTCAGTTCGAACTTGGCAGCGTGGGCTTCACGGGCGTCGTCCTGCGACGGGTCGTGGAAGGTTTTCAGCTTAGGCTGACGGTACATGGCGTTGGCGTCGATGTTGATCTTGGCATCGAGGCAGTGCAGGTCGCCGTCGGCCTTGATCACCAGCGGGTTCACTTCCAGCAGGGCCAGGTCGTGATCCTTGAACAGCTTGGCCAGACCAACGAAGATCTTGGCGAACTGTTGAACTTGCTTGCCTTCCAGACCCAGCTGGAATGCCAGCTCGCGCCCCTGGAACGGCTGAGCGCCGACCAGCGGGTCGATGGTGGCCTTGAGGATCTTCTCAGGCGTTTCGTGAGCGACTTTCTCGATGTCCACGCCACCTTCGGTGGAAGCCATGAACACGATACGGCGGCTCGAACGATCGACTACAGCGCCCAGATACAGCTCTTTGGCGATGTCAGTGCAGGATTCGACCAGAATCTTGGAGACGGGTTGACCGTTGGCATCGGTCTGGTAGGTAACCAGATTCTTGCCCAACCACTGTGCAGCGAACGCCTTGGCGTCTTCTTTGCTGCGAACCAGCTTGACGCCGCCCGCTTTACCGCGACCACCCGCGTGAACCTGGGCTTTTACCACCCACTCGTTCCCGCCGATCTTGTCGCAGGCTTCTGCAGCTTGCTCAGGGGTATCGACAGCGAAACCCTTGGAAACTGGCAGGCCGTATTCAGCGAACAGCTGCTTACCCTGATACTCGTGAAGATTCATGCTTTTTACCGTCTTCGTTAGGTACTGCGCTTCGGCGCTGCGCCATCACTGGCGCCGCACCACCTGTGACCGTTGACCCCGGGTTTTCCCGTGTGATCCGGTCCGGCGGACTTTCCGCGGTGAGTCATGCACGCAAGACTCACGACGGGCAGCCCGCCGTGGTTTCTTATAATTAACGCTTCTTACGGTTGGCCACGTGAATGGCGCCGCCATTCACTGCCAGCGCTGCTTCATGCAACGCTTCGGACAGGGTCGGATGGCTGAAGACCATCATGCCCAGATCCTCGGCACTGGTGCCGAATTCCATTGCGATTGCGCCCTGCTGCACCAGTTCGGCAGCCGATGGGCCAATCACGTGTACACCCAGGACGCGGTCGGTCTTGGCATCGGCGATGACCTTGACGAAACCACCGGTGTCGTTGGCAGCCATCGCACGGCCGCTGGCCGCGAACGGGAAGGTGCCCACGTTAACCTCAACGCCCTCGGCCTTCAAGGCCTGTTCGGTCTTGCCGACCCACGCGATTTCCGGGTGGGTGTAGATGACCGACGGGATCAGGTCGTAGTTCATCTGGGCCTTGTGGCCCTTGATGCGCTCAACCACCATGATGCCCTCTTCCGAGGCCTTGTGGGCCAGCATCATGCCGCGTACCACGTCACCGATGGCATACACGCCCGGCACGCTGGTAGCGCAGTAGTCGTCGACGAAGATGTAGCCACGCTCGTCGATGGTCACGCCGCTGTCGGCGGCCAGCAGATCAGTGGTCACCGGGCGACGGCCGACCGCGACGATCAGCTTGTCGAAGGTGATCTTCTGCTCGCCGTTGGCGTCGGTGTAGGTCACTTCGACTTCGTTGCCGTTGACTTTCGAGCCGGTGACGCGCGCGCCCAGCTTGATGTCCAGGCCTTGCTTGGTCAGGGTCTTCTGGGCTTCTTTCGACACGGCGGTGTCGGCAGCCATCAGGAAGGTGTCCAGGGCTTCCAGGACGGTGACTTCAGCACCCAGGCGCGCCCATACCGAGCCCAGCTCCAGGCCGATCACGCCAGCACCGATAACGCCCAGGCGCTTCGGCACGGCCTGGAATTCCAGGGCGCCGGTGGAGTCGACGATGACGTTCTGGTCGACCGGAGCCGGCGGAATGTCGATCGGGCGCGAGCCGGAAGCCAGGATCACGTTCTCGGCTTCGATGACTTCGGTGGTGCCGTCAGCCTTGGTGACTTCGACTTTCTTGCCGGCCAGCAGCTTGCCGTGGCCCTGGATCGAAGTAACGCCGTTGGCCTTGAACAGGGTGGCAACGCCACCGGTCAGGTTCTTGACGATGCCAGCCTTGCGGCCAACCATCGCGGCGACGTCCATCTTCACTTCACCAGTGGAGATACCGTGGACGTTGAAGCTCTCTTTGGCTTCCTTGTACTTCCAGGAGCTGTCCAGCAGCGCCTTGGAAGGAATGCAACCTACGTTCAGGCAGGTGCCGCCCAGGGCCAGCTTGCCCTCGGCGTCGGTGTACTTCTCGATACAGGCAGTCTTCAGACCAAGTTGTGCGGCCTTGATGGCAGCCACATAGCCGCCAGGACCTGCACCAATCACCACTACGTCGAATTTCTGGGTCATAAAAGATTCCTTATCAGCTACAAGCTACAAGCCGCGGACCGCGCGGCATGGCTTCCTGCGAAGCCAGGGCCGGCACGGTACGCAGCCAGAGGGTTAGATGTCCAGCAGCAGGCGAGACGGATCTTCCAGCAGGTTCTTGATGGTGACCAGGAAGGTTACCGCTTCCTTGCCGTCGATCAGGCGGTGATCGTACGACAGCGCCAGGTACATCATCGGGCGAATCACCACCTGGCCATTGATGGCCATAGGGCGCTGGATGATGTTGTGCATACCGAGAATGGCGGCCTGCGGCGGGTTGACGATCGGGGTCGACATCATCGAACCGAAGGTACCACCGTTGGTGATGGTGAAGGTGCCGCCGGTCATCTCTTCGATGGCCAGCTTGCCGTCACGGGCCTTCTTGCCGAAGGTGGCGATGCCGTTCTCGATTTCCGCCAGGCTCATCGACTCGGCGTTACGCAGTACCGGTACCACCAGGCCACGGTCGCTGGACACGGCAACGCCGACGTCGGCGTAGCCGTGGTAGACGATGTCGTTGCCGTCGATCGAGGCGTTGACAGCCGGGAAGCGCTTCAGGGCTTCGGTGGCGGCCTTGACGAAGAACGACATGAAGCCCAGGCGTACGCCATTGTGGGTCTTCTCGAACAGGTCCTTGTACTTCGAACGCAGGGCCATGACTTCGGTCATGTCGACTTCGTTGAAGGTGGTCAGCATGGCCATGCTCGACTGGGCTTCGACCAGACGCTCGGCGATCTTGGCGCGCAGGCGGGTCATCGGCACGCGCTTCTCGGTGCGGTCGCCAGCGGCAACGACAACCGGGGCAGCAGCGGCAGCGGCGGCAGGCTTGGCAGCAGCAGCAGGCGCCGACTTCTTGTTGGCGACGGCAGCGACGACGTCTTCCTTGGTGATGCGACCACCTTTGCCGGTGCCGGCAACGGTAGCCAGGTCGATGCCGTTCTCTTCAGCCAGCTTGCGCGCGGCCGGGGCGGCAACCGGGTCTTCTTCGCCAGCGTCGGCAGCAGCGGCAGCCGGGGCAGCAGCGGCCGGGGCAGCAGCTGGTGCAGCAGCGGCAGCACCGCCTTCAACGATCGAACCCAGTACTTCGTCGGACAGGACGGTGTCGCCCTCGCCCTTGACGATGGCGCCCAGCACGCCGTCGGCGGTGGCCAGTACTTCCAGGACGACCTTGTCGGTCTCGATGTCGACGATCAGCTCGTCACGCTTGACGGCATCGCCCGGCTGCTTGTGCCAGGTGGCAACGGTGCCATCGGCAACCGATTCCGGGAAGGTTGGGGCTTTGATCTCGATAGCCATTATCTGTGTTTCCTTAAATTCGGTTTCAGGTGCGCGAAGGCATTAAACAGTGAAGGCGTCTTGCAGCAGTTTTTCCTGCTGTTCGGCGTGCTTCGATGCGTAACCACAGGCTGGCGCGGCGGAAGCGTCGCGGCCGGCGTATTCCAGGACCAGTGCCTTGTTGTGGCGGCCCAGGATACGGCGCATGTGGTGCTGGCTGCTGTACCAGGCGCCCTGGTTCATCGGCTCTTCCTGACACCAGACCGCATGCTTGAGGTTGGTGTAAGGCGCCAGGATTTCGACCAGGTCGTCCTCAGGGAACGGATACAGCTGCTCGATACGCACGATGGCGATGTCTTCGCGGCCTTCGGCACGGCGTTTTTCCAGCAGGTCGTAGTAAACCTTGCCGCCGCACAGGACCAGGCGTTCGACCTTGGCCGGATCGAGGCTGTCGATTTCCGGGATCACGGTCTGGAACGAGCCTTCTGCCAGGTCTTCCAGGGTCGAGATGGCCAGCTTGTGGCGCAGCAGCGACTTCGGCGTCAGCACGATCAGCGGCTTGCGCAGCGGACGGATGACCTGGCGACGCAGCAGGTGGTAGATCTGGGCCGGGGTGGTCGGTACGCAGACCTGGATGTTGTGTTCGGCGCACAGCTGCAGGTAACGCTCCAGGCGCGCGGAGGAGTGCTCCGGGCCCTGCCCTTCATAACCGTGTGGCAGCAGCATGGTCAGACCGCACAGACGGCCCCACTTGTGCTCGCCGCTGGTGATGAACTGGTCGATCACCACTTGCGCACCGTTGGCGAAGTCACCGAACTGGGCTTCCCAGATCACCAGCGCGTTCGGCGTGGTGGTCGAGTAGCCGTATTCGAAGGCCAGTACCGCTTCTTCCGACAGGAAGGAGTCGTACAGTTCGAACTGAGGCTGGCCCGGGAACAGGTTCTTCAGCGGTACGTAGGTGCTGGCGTCCTTCTGGTTGTGCAGCACCGCGTGACGGTGCGAGAAGGTGCCACGGCCGATGTCCTGGCCGGTCATGCGGATCGGGTGACCTTCGAACTGCAGGGTGGCGTAGGCCATGGTCTCTGCATAACCCCAGTTGATCGGCAAGCCACCGGCCTGCATCTTCTGACGGTCTTCGTAGATCTTGGCGACCTGGCGCTGGACGACGAAACCTTCCGGGATCTCCAGCAGCTTGGCCGACAGTTCCTGCAGGGTCTTGAGGTCGAAGCGGGTGTCGTGACGCGCGGTCCAGGCATGGCCCAGGTACGGACGCCAGTCGACGAACAGCTCGCGGTTCGGCTCCTTGACCAGGCTCTTCACCACGTGCAGGCCGTTGTCCAGCGCGTTGCGGTACTCGTCGATCTTGGCCTGGGCGCGCTCGGAGTCGATGCGGCCGGCCTGGATCAGCGCCTCAGCGTACAGTTCACGCGTGGTGCGCTGCTTGCTGATCTGCTGGTACATCAAAGGCTGGGTGCCGTTCGGCTCGTCGGCCTCGTTGTGGCCGCGGCGGCGGTAGCAGACCAGGTCGATGACCACGTCACGCTTGAACTGCATGCGGTAGTCGATGGCCAGCTGGGTCACGAACAGCACGGCTTCCGGGTCGTCCCCGTTCACGTGCAGGATCGGCGCCTGGATCATCTTGGCAACGTCGGTGGCGTACTCGGTGGAGCGCGCGTCCAGCGGGTTGCTGATGGTGAAACCAACCTGGTTGTTGATCACGATGTGCACGGTACCGCCGGTCTTGAAACCGCGGGTCTGCGACATCTGGAAGGTTTCCATGACCACGCCCTGGCCGGCGAATGCTGCGTCGCCGTGGATCGAGATCGGCAGTACCTTGTCGCCAACGGTGTCGTTGCGGCGGTCCTGACGGGCGCGCACCGAACCCTCGACCACTGGCGAGACGATTTCCAGGTGGGACGGGTTAAACGCCATGGCCAGGTGCACTTCGCCACCCGGGGTCATCACGTTCGAGGAGAAGCCCTGGTGATACTTCACGTCACCGGAGCCCAGCTCGTTCATCTTCTTGCCTTCGAACTCGTCGAACAGCTCGCGCGGGTTCTTGCCGAAGGTGTTGACCAGAACGTTCAGGCGGCCACGGTGGGCCATGCCGATCACGACTTCCTTGGTGCCGTAGGAACCGGAACGCTGGATCATCTCGTCCAGCATCGGGATCAGGCTTTCGCCGCCCTCGAGGCCGAAACGCTTGGTGCCCGGGTACTTGGTGCCCAGGTATTTCTCAAGGCCTTCACCGGCGGTCACGCGCTCGAGCAGGTGGGCCTGCACGTCAGCGGAAAACTCCGGACGGCCGCGCACGCTTTCCAGGCGCTGCTGGAACCAGCTGCGCTGCTCGGAATCGACGATGTGGGTGAACTCGGCGCCAATGGTGCGACAATATGTCTTCTGGAGCGCCTCGAAGATCTCGCGTAGGCTCGCCTCCTCTTTGCCGATGAACAGGTCGCCGGCACGGAAGGTCGTATCAAGATCGGCATTGGTCAAGCCGTAGTGATTGATCGACAGGTCTACGGGCGCAGGACGCTGCCACAACCCCAACGGGTCGAGCTTGGCAGCCTGATGGCCGCGCATACGATAGGCCTGGATCAGTCGCAGAACTTCAACCTGCTTCTTCTCGTGTTCACTGCTCACGCTCCCGGCGGATACCGGTTGGGCGCGGCGCTGGTTCTTTGCCAGCAGTACGAAATGGTCGCGGATTGTCGAGTGCGATACATCGGTAGCGGTGCTGCCGTCGGCGGGCAACTTCTGGAAGTAGGTGCGCCACTCTTCTGGCACAGCGTTAGGGTCGTGCAGGTAGAGCTCATAAAGCTCTTCCACATATGCAGCGTTACCACCTGAAAGGTGGGCGCTTTCCCACATGCGCTGCATCACGCTTTCTTGCATGCTTGGTCACCCTCGGTTAGGGGACTGATCGGCGAGAGCCACAGCAAACCTGGAAAAGTCCGAATACAGCGACTGAACCACGCCACTTGGATCCTGCTGATTTTCCGGGTACCAGCCCGGAAAGCCCCTGCTGGTCTCATATCTTCATAGGTAATGAACGCGGGCTTTGTGGGCCCTTGTTCGGGTTTTACCTCAGTGCGGGCTCACCACCCGCACCTCGGCTTACTGCAGGTACAACTCTTTGTATCAGGTGCCGCTTTGCAGCAGCATGTTACGTACGTGGCCGATTGCCTTGGTCGGGTTCAGACCTTTCGGGCAAACGTTGACGCAGTTCATGATCCCGCGGCAGCGGAACACGCTGAACGGGTCATCCAGGGACGCCAGGCGCTCCTGGGTCTTGGTGTCACGGCTGTCGGCCAGGAAGCGATAGGCCTGCAGCAGTGCGGCCGGGCCCAGGAACTTGTCCGGGTTCCACCAGAACGACGGGCAGGAAGTCGAGCAGCAAGCGCACAGGATGCACTCGTACAGGCCGTCCAGCTTGTCGCGGTCTTCCGGCGACTGCAGGCGCTCGATGGCCGGCGCAGGAGTGTCGTTCTGCAGGAACGGCTTCACCTTCTCGTACTGCTTGTAGAAGATGCTCATGTCGACGACCAGGTCACGAATGACCGGCAGGCCCGGCAGCGGGCGCAGAACCAGCTTGTTGCCCTTCACCACCGCCGACAGCGGGGTGATGCAGGCCAGGCCGTTCTTGCCGTTCATGTTCATGCCGTCGGAACCGCAAACGCCTTCACGGCAGGAGCGACGGTACGAGAAACCTTCGTCCTTTTCCTTGATCAGCGCCAATACATCGAGAACCATCAGGTCCTTGCCGCCGGTATCGACGTCGAACGACTCCATTTTGGGCGCCGAGTCGGTGTCCGGGTTGTAACGATAAACTTCGACTTTCAACATAGCAGCCACCCTTAGTAAGTCCGGACTTTTGGTTCGAAGGCTGGAACAGTCTTCGGCGCAAAGTTGACGCCGCGCTTGGCAACGCGCTTCTCACCCGGGTAGTACAGGGTGTGGCACAGCCAGTTTTCGTCGTCACGGTCTTCGAAGTCTTCACGGGCGTGGGCGCCGCGGGACTCTTTACGGGCTTCGGCCGCGATGGCGGTAGCTTCGGCGACTTCCAGCAGGTTCTGCAGCTCCAGCGCTTCGATACGCGCGGTGTTGAAGGCCTGGGACTTGTCGTTGATCTTGACGTTGGCAATACGGTCACGCAGGCCGGCCAGCTGCTCGATACCCTTCTGCATGTATTCGCCAGTACGGAATACACCGAAGTAGTTCTGCATGCAGCTCTGCAGCTCGCGCTTGAGGCTGGCAACGTCTTCGCCAGCGGTACGCTCGTTGAGCTTGTTCAGGCGGTTCAGGGCAACATCGATATCGGTGTCGCTGGCGTCGCGGTATTCCACGCCGTCGGACAGCGATTTTTCCAGGTGCAGGCCAGCGGCACGACCGAATACCACCAGGTCGAGCAGCGAGTTGCCGCCCAGGCGGTTGGCACCGTGGACCGATACGCACGCCACTTCACCCACTGCGAACAGACCCGGGATGATTTGGTCCTTGCCTTCGGCGTCCATGGTGATGGCCTGGCCATGAATATTGGTGGCAACGCCGCCCATCATGTAGTGGCAGGTCGGTACGACCGGAACCGGCGCGACGACTGGGTCGACGTGGGCGAAGGTCTTGGACAGCTCGCAGATACCTGGCAGGCGGCTGTGCAGCACTTCCTCGCCCAGGTGGTCCAGCTTCAGCAGCACGTGGTCCTTGTTCGGGCCCACGCCGTTGCCGGCGATGATTTCCTTGACCATGGAACGGGCAACCACGTCGCGGCCGGCCAGGTCTTTCGCGTTCGGCGCGTAACGCTCCATGAAGCGCTCGCCGTGGGCGTTGATCAGGTAGCCACCCTCACCGCGGCAACCTTCGGTAACCAGTACACCGGCGCCGGCGATGCCGGTCGGGTGGAACTGCCACATCTCGATGTCCTGCACCGGCACGCCTGCACGCAGCGCCATGCCGATACCGTCACCGGTGTTGATCAGGGCGTTGGTGGTGGAGGCGTAGATACGACCGGCACCGCCAGTGGCCAGAACGGTGGCCTTGGACTTGATGTACATGGTTTCGCCGGTTTCGATGCAGATTGCGATCACACCGACGAACGCGCCGTCCTGGTTCTTCACCAGGTCAACAGCGTAGTACTCGTTGAGGAAGGTAGTGCCTGCCTTCAGGTTGCCCTGGTACAGGGTGTGCAGCAGCGCGTGACCGGTACGGTCGGAAGCAGCACAGGTACGGGCGGCCTGGCCACCTTTACCGAAGTCCTTGGACTGGCCACCGAACGGACGCTGGTAGATGCGGCCGGTTTCGGTACGCGAGAACGGCAGGCCCATGTGGTCCAGCTCGAAGACCGCAGCCGGGCCTTCCTGACACATGTATTCGATAGCGTCCTGGTCACCGATGTAGTCGGAGCCTTTGACGGTATCGTACATGTGCCAGCGCCAGTCGTCGTTCGGGTCGGCCGAAGCGATGGCGCAGGTGATGCCGCCCTGGGCGGATACAGTGTGCGAACGGGTCGGGAAGACCTTGGTGACCACGGCAGTCTTGTGGCCGCCTTGAGCCAGCTGCAGCGCTGCGCGCATGCCGGCGCCGCCGCCACCGATGATGATGGCGTCGAAGGAAATGGTTGGAATGCTAGCCATGGATCAGATACCCCAGAGAATCTGCACACCCCAGACGAAGTAAGCGAACATCGCAACGCCGCATACCGCCTGGAACAGGAAACGAATCGCAGTTGCCGACTTGCCGAACGACATTGGCGTCAGGTAGTCGGTTGCAATGGTCCACATGCCGACCCAGGCGTGAGCGCCCAGGGCAACGAGGGCCAGCAGACTGAAGATCCGCATCGCGTTGTTGGAGAACAGACCATGCCACTGGGTGTAGTCGATGCCTGGGTGGGCGACCACGTAGCCGATCAGGAAGAGGAAGTAAGCCGCGAGAACGACCGCAGAAACGCGCTGCGCCATCCAGTCATAGAGGCCCGAACGCGACAGGTTCGTGACATTGGTTACCATACCCAAACTCCCACCAGAACGATCAGCACCACGGAGATGACGATCACGATTTTCGAGCCCAGCTTGCCGCCTTCCAGCGTCTCACCGATGCCCATGTCCATGATCAGGTGACGTACACCTGCCACGAGGTGATAAAGCAGGGCGGATAGCAGGCCCCAGGTCACGAATTTGGCCAGCGGGCTGGTCAGACACGCCTTCACCTCACCAAAGCCTTCCTCGGAACCCAGCGACTTGCCCAGTGCATAAAGCATGATGGCAAGGCCAAGGAACAGGATGACGCCGGAGATACGATGCAGGATGGACGTGTACGCAGTGACGGGGAGCTTGATGGTCCTTAGGTCTAGGTTTACAGGTCGTTGGCTTTTCACGGCTTTTTTCACACTGAAGAGCCCCTAGCGAATCAGGGCAAAGTTGTTGGTAAGTGTACTGGTCAGGTACCCACCACCCAGGGAACGGCGACCCCCAGCAGTTCGGGCTTGCAAGCCCCTGGCGGTCGGGTTGCGAGTATAGACAGTTAGGCTGCTTATGACAACGTGACGGGGTAGCCCAAATAGCGCATTGCCTTTAACGCACAAAAGGCGTAAATGGGCGAGAATTTCGCGAAAAATCAGGCCTCAATGCCTGTTTCAACAAGCCTTTAGGCAAATTGACATCTGAATTTATCCCTCTATAGTGGTGCGGGCCCTGCGTGGGGGGTCTGTCTGATGATTTCAAGCATTAATAGGAGGCCACATGGCTGACAAAAAAGCGCAGTTGGTCATCGAGGGCGCTGCCCCCGTCGAGCTGCCCATTTTAACCGGCACCGTTGGTCCTGATGTAATCGACGTCCGCGGGTTGGGGGCCACTGGTCACTTCACCTTCGACCCTGGTTTCATGGCGACTGCCTCGTGCGAGTCGAAGATCACCTACATTGACGGCGACAAAGGTATCCTGCTGCACCGCGGCTACCCGATCGAGCAGCTCGCCGAAAAGTCCGACTACCTCGAAACCTGCTACCTGCTGCTCAACGGCGAACTGCCGAATGCCGAGCAGAAGGCCCAGTTCGTCAGCACCGTGAAGAACCACACCATGGTTCACGAGCAGCTGAAGTCCTTCTTCAACGGCTTCCGCCGCGACGCCCACCCGATGGCGGTGATGTGCGGCGTGGTCGGCGCCCTGTCGGCGTTCTATCACGACTCCCTGGACATCAATAACCCGCAACACCGCGAAATTTCCGCGGTGCGCCTGGTCGCCAAGATGCCGACCCTGGCCGCGATGGTTTACAAGTACTCCATGGGCCAGCCGATGATGTACCCGCGCAACGACCTGTCGTACGCGGAAAACTTCCTGCACATGATGTTCAACACCCCGTGCGAGATCAAACCGATCAGCCCGGTGCTGGCCAAGGCGATGGACCGGATCTTCATCCTCCACGCCGACCACGAGCAGAACGCCTCCACCTCTACCGTTCGTCTGGCCGGTTCGTCGGGTGCCAACCCGTTCGCCTGTATCGCCGCCGGTATCGCCGCACTGTGGGGCCCGGCCCACGGCGGTGCGAACGAAGCGGTACTGACCATGCTCGATGAAATCGGCGATGTCTCGAACATCGACAAGTTCATCGCCAAGGCCAAGGACAAGAACGACCCGTTCAAGCTCATGGGCTTCGGTCACCGCGTGTACAAGAACCGCGACCCGCGCGCCACCGTGATGAAGCAGACCTGCGACGAAGTCCTGCGCGAGCTGGGCATCAAGAACGACCCGCAGCTGGAACTGGCCATGCGCCTGGAAGAGATCGCCCTGACCGATCCGTACTTCATCGAGCGCTCGCTGTACCCGAACGTCGACTTCTACTCGGGGATCATCCTCAAGGCGATCGGCATTCCGACCAGCATGTTCACCGTGATCTTCGCCCTGGCACGTACCGTGGGCTGGATCTCGCACTGGAAAGAAATGCTCTCCAGCCCGTACAAGATCGGCCGCCCGCGCCAGCTGTACACCGGCGAGCAGAAGCGCGACATCGTTGCGCTGCAGGACCGCAAGTAAGCTTCCATAGCCGAACGCAAAAAGGCTGCCCTCGGGCAGCCTTTTTTATTCGTCCTGTGCTGGCCTCTTCGCGGGTAAACCCGCTCCCACAGGGACCCCACAGGCCCGAAAGTTTGCGGGATACCTGTGGGAGCGGGTTTACCCGCGAAGAGGCCGGCACAAGTGACACAATGCCTCAGTTTTTCTCAGCCCGCTCTCGCAACCCTTTCAGGGTATTGAACGGCGCATCCACCACGAACTTGTTGGCCACCATCGCCGGCACGCTACCACCCGGCTCGGTGTGCACCTGATAGGTCACTTCCGTGCTGTCACCCTTGGGCACCAGCCTCCAGAAGCCTTCGACCTTCGCCACCCGCACAAAGCCCTTCTCTTCCGGGACGTAGGTCGGCTCTTCCTTCAGGTTGCGCACCAGGCTGCCATCAGCCCCCTTCACCGTGGTCACATGCAATACCGAGTCCCGCGGCGTGACCGGCCATGGCGTATTGAACTGGGTGTAGGTCCAGCTCTGGTCACCTTCGTGCTTGAGCAGCTTCTGCGACTTGCATTCGTGAATCCATGCACAAGCCCCGACCACGTCCTCCTGCAACGCCTGCACCTTGGCCAGCGGCGCCTTGATCACGGTGACGCCTTGATAGGCCTTGTACTTGGAACCGGCCACTTCACTGAGGGAAACCTTGATCCCCTCCTCGTCCTTGGCCACCTGCCAGTTTTCGGCCCAGGCCGCGGGCGACAGCAGAACACCCATGCCACACAGCAGAGCAATACGCTTGAACGATCTCATCATGTTTATCCTTGTTGTCGAAGATCCAGCCTGTCACGCCGCCGTCATCTGCTCCCACCAACCAAGAATCCTGATGGCCTCGTCACGATCACTGCCGCATACCTCCACATCCGCCTTGAAACCGCCACACACTGCCGGCCGCTCGGGCTTGCCGAACAGGTCGCAGAGGTTGTCGACGGTCAGGTGCAGGCAGCGCTCGCCAGCCGGCTTGCCATTGGGCATGCGCGGCATCGCAGAGGTGATGGACGGGGCGATGCAGCAGGCACCACAGCCCTCACGGCAATTCATGGCTATTCACCAAAATCAGGACTCCCTGGAACAAAACGGGACGAACGTCCCTGGATAGTAACCGCTCAAACAGGCGTTTGAAATTGCTGGCATGATGAAATCTGCCGTGACCCGGCAGTCAGTTCACCTGCTACTGGCGGTACTCGAAATCGATGGCCGCCCCTTCCACGTCGCGACGGCTGTCATTGCGCAGCTGCAGCTGCATTTCGTTGCTGATCAACCGGCCATTGAGCTGGAACGGGCTATCGCTGGCCTCCGGCTTTTCAGTGAACATGGGTGGCAGCAAAGGCTTGCGTCGCTGTATCGGCGAAGGGCTGCCCACATTCGGCTCAAGGTCATCGACCATATCGGCCGGCAGGCTGAGGTCCAGCTTCGCCTTGGGTAGCGGCTTGGCAACCTCCTTGCTCACCTGCTTGCGCGCCGGCCTGGCCTTGCTGTTACCGGCTTTTTTTGCAGGCTGCTTGTGCGCTGGCCTGGCTGCGGCTTTCTGCACCGGCTTGGCTTTCTGCACCGGCGCCGCCTGCGCCTGGCCTGCCGGCTGCGCAGCCTGGGCAACACCAGCCAGGCTGCCGAGCGGTACAAGGCACAAGATCAGGGCAAAACGGCGCAAAGCATTCATGGCAAATAGACAGACTGGCAGGAAAAGTGCGTATGCTCCCTGTTCCACGGGCGCGTGGCAAGCCTACAAAAGTGCCGCTGCTGGCTCCCGGCACAATTGCTGGGCCAGCAAACCGAGCGTGATCACCGCGCGCTCGGCTTCCTTGTTCCAGGGTATACCGCAATTAAGCCGGATACAGTGGTTGAACTGCTCGGTGTTGCTGAAGATCAGCCCCGGCGCAATACTGATGCCCTGCTCCAGCGCGCGCACATGCAGCTCCTGGGTATTGACCCGCCCCGGCAGGCTCACCCACAGGATGAAACCGCCCGTCGGCCGGGTCATCTGGGTACCCTCGGGGAAGTGCTGCTGCACCGCCAGCTGGTAGGCACTGAGGTTCTTGCGGTACTCCTGGCGGATGTAACGCAGGTGCCGGTCGTAGCCGCCATTTTCCAGGTAGGCCGCCACACCCATCTGCGTCACGCTGCAGGCCGAGTGGGTGGTGAAGGTTTGCAGGCGCTGGATCTCGTCCTGATAGCGCCCGGCGATCATCCAGCCAACGCGCACGCCGGGGGACAGGGTCTTGGAAAAACTCGAGCAATAGATCACCCGGTCCAGCCGGTCGAATGCCTTGAGCGCCTTGGTCTTGCCCTGCTCGAACATCAGCTCGCCATAGATGTCATCCTCGACGATCTGGATATCGAAGTCCGACGCCAGGCGCAGCAACTGCTTCTGCCGCTCTTCCGGGACAGTGCCACCCAGCGGGTTGCTGAGGCGCGCAGTCAGAACCAGGGCCTTGATCGACCGCTGGTTGGCCGCCAGCTGCAGCGCTTCGAGGCTGATACCAGTGGACGGGTCGCTGGGGATCTCGATCACCTTCAGGCCCAGCAGGTCGGCCAGTTGCAGCAGCCCGTAATAGGTGGGCGATTCGGCGGCGATCAGGTCGCCGGGGCGGGTCAGCACGCGCAGCGACATCTGCAGCGCATCGACACAGCCATGGGTCACGATCACTTCACGCGGGTCGACCAGCACACCGGCATCACGCATGCGAATGGCGATCTGCCGGCGCAGCGGCTCGAAACCGGGGCTGAACATGTAGCTGAAGGCACGCGGGCTGTGGAAGCGTGTGACCTTGGCAATCTGCTGGTGCAAGGCACGGACCGGCAGGTAGTCGACGTGCGGCACAGCGGCGCCGAACGGGAACACGCCATCACGGCGCGCCTCGGTCAGTACCTGCTGGATGATACTGGCGCGGGTGACCAGGCCGGGGCGCTCGACCCGGGCGATGTCCGGGGTCTGCGCGGTCAGGGCCGGGGTCTGGTGCACGTAGTAGCCGGACTGCGGCCGCGCACGGATCAGCCCCTGGTCTTCGAGATTGGCATAGGCCTGCAGCACCGTGGCATGGCTGACATTGAGCTGGGCGCTCATCTTGCGCACGGAGGGTACCCGCTCGCCTGGCTGGTAGACACCACGACGGATGTCATCGGCCAGTTGCTGGGCGATACGCTGGTACAACAGCAGGTTGGTCATGGCTGGCTCTCGACGCGCGGACGGGCTCGTTGTTCTTGTGTCGCTCACTGACGGTAGAGGATACCGTAACAGTTGCAAAGTGTACTGGGACAGATCGCAGGATAGTCAACAATACAGTTGCGTGACAGCCATGGAAACGATCAAGCCTGGGTATGCCGACGAAAAGCCGGGGGCGCTTTGCGCCCCTTTCGCGACACAAGGCCGCTCCTACAGGTACTGTGCATACCTTGAAGTTAACACTGTACCTGTGGGAGCGGCTTTAGCCGCGAACACCGGCAAAGCCGGTGCCATCCCCCGCGCCGCCAAGCAGTCAGCGTGCTGGCGCCAGCTTGCCCTTGTCATCGGAGAACACGATCTCCACCCGACGGTTCTGCGCCCTGCCCCGCTCCGAGGCATTGGCCTCGATCGGGTACTGGTCGCCATAGCCCTCGACCTGCAGGCGCTTCTCGTCGATGCCCAGGTCTACCAGCATGTCGGCCACGGCCTGCGCCCGATCACGCGACAGCTTCAGGTTGTCCTCCGCCGGGCCGGTGCTGTCGGTATAGCCCTCGATCCGCACCACCCGGCGCGGGTTGAGCTGGAGGAACTGCACCAGCTTGAGCACGGTACGGCTGGCCGAATTCTTCAGGTCGGCCCGGCCGGTGTCGAACAGCACGTCCCCCAGGGTCATCACCAGACCTCGGTCGGCCTGCTCCGAGGCCAGCGCGGCGATCTGCGACTCGACCCACTTGCCCTGCTGCTGAACACTGGCCAGCTTGGCCTCGCGCAGGGCCAGCTGCAGGCGCTGGCGCTCCAGGTCGAGCTTGGCCTGGCGTTCCTGGTTCAGCGCCAGCTTGGCATGCTCGCTGGCAATTTCGCTGTAGCGCTGGCTCAGGTAGGCGTAATGGCGCACGTCGGCACCGGTGCCGATGTAGCTGGACAGGCGCTCGGCACGGGCCAGCGACTCGCCTGCGCGAATCACGTCACGCGGCGCGCTGCGCAACACATTGGAATCATCCTTGACCTTCTGGAAAGCTGCAGTGGCATCATCCAGCGCTGCGCTGCTGCGCTGGCTGGCGCAACCTTGCAAACCGGCCGCCAGCGCCAGCACTGCCAGCGCGGCCAATGGCACACGACGGATCATGGCTGCACCTCCAACTGCTTGCGCAGGCGCTGAACCCGCGACTGCAGCAGTTGCAGCTGCTCTTCGCTCTTCTGGTTCAATACCTGGGCCTCGGCCAGGCGCGCATCCAGTTCGGCCTGTTCGGCACGCATGCGCGCATCGCGGTAGTCTTCGGTGAGCATGTTGGCCTTGGCCCGGGCCAGCTTGTCTTCAGCCAGCTTGAGCGCATCGACCTGCTCGGTGGCACCGACGGCCCTGGCCTGCTCCAGTGCCTGTTCAGAAATGCGCATCTGCTCGTTAGGGGCCGGATCGTTGGCGCAGCCAGCCAGGCCGAGCACGGCCAGGGCAAGGATTAGTGGTTGGGTTCTCACGCAATCTTCCTAGTGTTTGGGGGCGTCCGACGGCACCTGCAGCTGCGCTTTCCAGCGCTCGACATTACGTTGCAGCACGGCCTCGGATGCTCCGGAGATCGGCAATTCTGTCAGTTTTTTCGCCAATTGCCCACGCAACCAGCTGTCATTGCAGGCCGAATTGTGCGACAGGGCCAGGTACAGGCCCGGCCGATCCACCGGCAGGCCGCGGGCGATCAGGTCATTGCTCATGCCCAGGCTCTGGGCCATGGCCATGCCCGAATAGCGGCCAGCGAGCACATAATCCACCTGGCCGAGCACCAGCTTCTGGAACGCCTGGGTCAGGTTCTGTGCCGGCACCAGTTTCAGCTGGGCCTTGGCGAAAGCGGTAAAGGCCGGGGTCAGCCGCGCACGCTCGGACAAACTGCCTTGGTACTGGGCCAGGTCAGCCGGGCCCTCGAAGGCCAGTGTGGCGTCGTGGCGCGTCCACACCAGGTATTCGTTGAGCTGCAGGGGTGGATGGATGTAGTCCAGCGCGGTCAGTTGCTCCACCTGCATGGGGGTGTCGAGCAGCAGGTCCATGCGCCCGCTACGTACTTCTTCCAGCGCCTGGTCACGACGACCGGCGCTCAGCACCTCCACCTTCACGCCCAGCTCGCCAGCCACCTGGCGCAGCAGATCGACGTTGGCGCCGATCAGGTGTTTCGGGTCGTTCGGGTCCTGCCACGAATAGGGCGGCGCATCAGGGCTGCCGGTTGCCACCAGGCGTTCGCACTTGCCTGCCGCCATGGCCAGCGGCGAAACCAGCACCGCCATGCAAGCCAGCACCCTGCCTGCTTTACGCAGCACCATTGCTCACTCCTTGTATTGCTTTCGGCAAGCCAGCTCCCACCGTTACAGCAACGCCCTTGAGAACTGCGCTGTACCTGTGGGAGCTGGCTTGCCGGCGATTGGGTCGGAACTGACCACAAAAAAACCCGGCCCCCTGTACGAGGGCCGGGTTCTTTATAAGTGAAGCAAGCGGATCAGACCAGCTTTTCCAGCTCCGGAACCGCTTCGAACAGGTCAGCGACCAGGCCGTAGTCGGCTACCTGGAAGATCGGCGCTTCTTCGTCCTTGTTGATCGCCACGATCACCTTGGAGTCCTTCATGCCGGCCAGGTGCTGGATCGCGCCGGAGATACCGACGGCGATGTACAGCTGTGGCGCAACGATCTTGCCGGTCTGGCCGACCTGCATGTCGTTCGGCACGAAGCCGGCGTCGACCGCGGCGCGCGAGGCACCGACGGCAGCGCCGAGCTTGTCGGCCAGGCTGTACAGGTGCTTGAAGTTGTCACCGTTGCCCATGCCACGGCCGCCGGAAACGACGATCTTGGCAGCGGTCAGCTCTGGGCGGTCGGACTTGGCCAGCTCTTCACCAACGAAGGCCGAGATGCCGGCGTTGTGCGCAGCGCCAACGGCTTCGATGGCAGCCGAACCACCTTCGGCGGCCACGGCGTCGAAGCCGGTGGTACGCACGGTGATGACCTTGATGGCAGCGCTCGATTGCACGGTGGCAATGGCGTTACCGGCATAGATCGGGCGCTTGAAGGTGTCGGCGGACTCGACCGAGATGATCTCGGAGATCTGGTCCACGTCCAGCAGCGCGGCAACGCGCGGCAGGATGTTCTTGCCGTTGGTGGTGGCCGGGGCCAGCACGTGGCTGTAGCCCTGGGCCAGCTCGACGATCAGCGGCGCAACGTTTTCTGGCAGGGCGTGGGCGTAGGCAGCGTTATCGGCAACCAGCACCTTGGCAACGCCAGCGATCTTGGCTGCGGACTCGGCAACGCCGCCCACGTTCTGGCCTGCGACCAGCACGTGCACATCACCACCGATCTTGGCGGCAGCGGCAACAGTGTTCAGGGTGGCCGGGGCTACGGCACCGTTTTCGTATTCAGCGACAACCAGGATAGTCATTTAGATTACCTTCGCTTCGTTCTTCAGCTTCTCGACCAGTTCGGCCACCGATTTGACCTTGATGCCAGCGCTGCGGGCAGCCGGGGCTTCAACCTTCAGGGTCTTGTTGGTGGAGGCGAGGGAAACGCCCAGCGCGTCTGGAGTAACGGTCTCCAGCGGCTTCTTCTTGGCCTTCATGATGTTCGGCAGCGACGCGTAGCGTGGCTCGTTCAGGCGCAGGTCGGTGGTGACGATGGCCGGCAGGTTCAGTGCAACGGTCTGCAGGCCGCCGTCGATTTCACGGGTGACGTTCAGCTTGTCGCCAGCCACTTCCACCTTGGAGGCGAAGGTGCCCTGGGCGAAGCCGGTCAGCGCAGCCAGCATCTGGCCGGTCTGGTTGTTGTCGCTGTCGATGGCCTGCTTGCCGAGGATGACCAGCTGAGGCTGCTCTTTGTCGACAACGGCTTTCAGCGCCTTGGCCACAGCCAGGGAATTCAGTTCGTCAGCGGCTTCGACCAGGATGGCACGGTCGGCACCCAGGGCCAGGGCGGTACGCAGTTGCTCCTGGGCAGTGGTCGGGCCGACGGAAACGACGACGATCTCGGACGCGACGCCCTTTTCCTTCAGGCGTACGGCTTCTTCCACGGCGATTTCGCAGAAGGGGTTCATGGACATCTTGACGTTAGCAAGGTCGACGCCGGAGTTGTCCGCCTTGACGCGAACCTTGACGTTGTAGTCGACCACTCGTTTGACAGCTACAAGAACCTTCATGGATTCCTCGTTACTCTCCGGTGAATAGATAGTCGCCAGGGGCAGAGCCCTGCGATGCGCGTGGGTACAAGGGCACCTCTAAAAACGTACCGGGAGGCGGTAACTTCACAGTGACCGAACAGTCTTGTCCGGACTCTTGCGACAAATACTCACGGGTCATTTTCTGTCGTGGCGTGTAAACTCCACTACAAACCGGCCCAAGGCCGCAAAACCCTGCTCCACACCTGGTCTTTAGAGGTGTACCTGCGCCCGGCTGCAAGCCTACGGCGAACGTAAAACCGCTCGTATCTTGACCGTAACACCCAATCCGGTCAATACGGCAAATCGGTCACCCTCCAGCCGCGTTCCTGTGATTTTACTGGCCTGCGGCAAATTCAAACAAACGTTTGTATTGGACCCGCCAAGTGGTGTAGATATAATGCGCGGCCAAGACAAAACGGTGTAGTCCGTCATTTGCCCAGCTACAGTTCCGCCGTTGCGTAGAACCGCTGCGAATGCCCCGCGCACCCATAAGACAAAGCAACAGCACGAGCCTTGATGAGTAGGAGAGAACCAGTGGAACGCGAATACATGGAATTCGACGTGGTCATCGTCGGCGCCGGCCCGGCGGGCCTGTCCGCCGCCTGCCGCCTGAAGCAGAAGGCCGCCGAAGCCGGTAGCGAAATCAGCGTCTGCGTGGTGGAAAAAGGCTCTGAAGTCGGCGCCCACATCCTCTCCGGCGCGGTGTTCGAACCCCGTGCCCTGAACGAGCTGTTCCCAGACTGGAAAGAGCTCGGCGCGCCGCTGAACACCGAAGTGAAGCGTGACGACATCTACGTGCTCAAGGATGCCGGCAGTTCGACCAAGGTGCCTGACCTGTTCGTGCCCAAGACCATGCACAACCAGGGCAACTACATCATCTCGCTGGGCAACCTGTGCCGCTGGCTGGCCCAGCAGGCCGAGAACCTGGGCGTGGAAGTCTACCCGGGCTTCGCCGCCCAGGAAGCGCTGTTCGATGAAAACGGCGTGGTGCGCGGCATTGTCACCGGCGACATGGGCGTCGACCGCGAAGGCAACCCGAAAGACGGCATGTACACCCCTGGCATGGAGCTGCGTGGCAAGTACACCCTGTTCGCCGAAGGCTGCCGTGGCCACATCGGCAAGCAGCTGATCAAGCGCTTCAACCTGGATAGCGAAGCCGATGTGCAGCACTACGGCATCGGCCTGAAGGAAATCTGGGAAATCGACCCGGCCAAGCACGAGCAAGGCCTGGTGGTGCACACCGCCGGCTGGCCGCTGGACGTGATGGCCAAGGACAACACCGGTGGTTCGTTCCTCTATCACCTGGAAAACAACCAGGTGGTGGTCGGCCTGATCGTCGACCTGTCCTACGCCAACCCGTACCTGTCGCCGTTCGACGAATTCCAGCGCCTCAAGCACCACCCGGTGATGGCGCAATATCTCGAAGGCGGCAAGCGCATCAGCTACGGTGCCCGTGCCATCTGCAAGGGCGGCTTCAACTCGCTGCCGAAGATGGTCTTCAACGGCGGCGCGCTGATCGGCTGCGACCTGGGCACCCTGAACTTCGCCAAGATCAAGGGCAGCCACACCGCGATGAAGTCCGGCATGCTCGCCGCCGAAGCGGTGGCTGACGCACTGATCGCCGGCAGCGAAGGCGGTGACCAGTTGAACGGTTACGTCAGCGCCTTCAAGGCCAGCTGGCTGTACGAGGAGCTGTTCGCCAGCCGCAACTTCGGCCCGGCCATGCACAAGTTCGGCCCGCTGCTGGGCGCTGCGTTCAACTATGTGGACCAGAACTGGTTCGGCGGCAAGCTGCCGTTCACCCTGCACGACACCAAGCCGGACTACGCCTGCCTGAAGCTGGCGGCCGAGTCGCAGAAGATCGACTACCCGAAACCGGACGGCAAGCTCAGCTTCGACAAGCTCAGCTCGGTATTCCTCTCCAGCACCAACCACGAAGAGGAACAACCCTGCCACCTGAAGCTGACCGACCCGAACGTGCCGATCGCCAGCAACCTGCCGCTGTACGACGAGCCGGCTCAGCGCTACTGCCCCGCAGGCGTGTACGAAGTGGTCACTCAGGAAGACGGCAGCAAGCGCTTCCAGATCAACGCGCAGAACTGCGTGCACTGCAAGACCTGCGACATCAAGGACCCGGCCCAGAACATCACCTGGGTCACCCCTGAAGGCGCAGGCGGGCCGAACTACCCGAACATGTAAGGCCCCTGCGCTAACGAAAAGCCCCCGGTTCTCACGAGCCGGGGGCTTTTTGTTTTACCTGTTCTGGCTGTACTGGCCCGTGTAGGAGCGACCTCGTGTCGCTATGGGCTGCGCAGCAGCCCCACGACCTATGCTCCAGCGCAAACCGTCGGGGCTGCTGCGCAGCCCATCGCGACACAAGGCCGCTCCTACAAAGTCCGCGTCATTCCGGAAACGAGACAGGGCAAGGCAATCGTATTATGCAGTCCTGACTTCCTCGAACAGTTCAGGGTGTCGGTCCAGCAGCTTGAGCAGTTTCACCAGCGCCACTGGCGGCGTGGTCTTGCCGTTTTCATAACGGGAGAACGCATTGACCCCACCACCGAAAATTTCCCCCGCTTCACGCTGGTCGAGGTCGAACTTCCTGCGTATGGAGGCAATAAAGGAAGGATCCACAACGGTTGCGTTGACTTGGCGCTCGAATGCCGTCATCAGGTGACTGACACGCATGGCTTCATCATGGCTCAGCACACATTCCCCACATGCAGAACAGTAATCGCCACTTACGTCAGGGATGACGGTCATCTCTCCTTTGTAGCTATAGGGCATGCCCTGAATGTCAGGTGCAAGCTCCGAGCCGCCGCATATTGGACATCTCATGATTACAACTCCTTGAAAGACACGATGAGCACGTCGTCTACCACGGACACTTTCAGATAAACGTACCCAATTGCTGTAAGCGGGCGATACACGTCCTGCCAAACCCGATGATCGATATGGCTGGTCATGCTCTTGTAGAAATCAGTGCGCTTCAAGCTGGTGATCACCTCAAGCATGCACGGAAAATCCATTCCCAGCGCCTTGGCGCCTCTCAATGCAGCGCCCGTAGGGCTGATGCGCCTTGCCGCAGCCAGGGCTTTTACCCGCTCCAGCGGGCAATGAGGCGTTCTCTTTTCCATGAGAAATTAACCTTCCAGGTTAAATTTGGCTAATAGGTTATTCCAATAACCCCCGCCCGGAAGTCTGCCTCAATGCCCTACGGCCGTTACCGGCTCATTTGTCACCGCACATGATCGGCATCGGCTCTGCCACAAACGCCAATGGCTCCCGACGCCCGAAATACAAGGCCGTCAGCAAACCCACCGTGCCCATGACCAGACAAAAGCCGACACACACCCACGGGCTCCACGGCATCAGCGCAATCAGCGCCAGCGGCGTGGTGCTGGCCCAAAGCGCGTAGGCCACGTTATAGGTAAAGGAGATGCCCGACACGCGGATCTCGGCCGGGAACAACCCGACCATCACTGACGGCACCACGCCCACCACGCCGCAGGACAGGCCAGCCAGCGCATAGGCAAGCCAGGTCATGCCCCACTGCCCCACCAGGCTGGCATACAACGCGCCGATGCCCACCGGCAGCAACAGGCTGTAGAACATCAGTGCGCGCCAGGCGCCTGCACGGTCGACCAGCAGCCCGGCCAGCACGCAGCCGATGTTGAGGAAGACGATGCCCACGCTGCTAAGGGCAAAGGTGTGCCCGGCACTCATGCCGAAGCGCTGCTGCATCACTGTCGGAGTAATCACCACCAGCACCACCACGGCGGAAGTCAGCACGCAGGTCAGCAGCGCCGCCGGGATCAACGCCCGACGGTGTTCGCCCAGCACCCGCCGCAGCGGGAAGCTCACCGGCTGCTCCTGGCGCGCGCGCAGGGCAAGGAACACCGGTGTTTCGCTGAGCCAACGACGCAGCCACACGCCGATCACGCCGAATACCCCGCCGAGCAGGAACGGGTAGCGCCAGGCGTAGTCGAGGATTTCCTGCTGGGTGAACACTTGCGCCAGCAAGGTCGCGGTCAGTGCCCCCAGCAGATAGCCAAAGGTCAGGCCGGCCTGCAGGAAGCCCAAGGCATAACCGCGCCGCCCGGCTGGCGCGTGCTCGGCGACGAAAGTCCAAGCGCTCGGCACCTCGCCACCCACCGCCGCGCCCTGCAGGATACGCAGTGCCAGCAGGATCAGCGGCGCGGCATAGCCGATGTCGGCGTAGGTCGGCATCACCCCGATCAACAGGCACGGCAGGGCCATCATCAGGATGCTCAGGCTGAAGACCCGCTTGCGCCCCAGGTGGTCGGCGAAGTGCGCCATCAGGATGCCGCCCAGCGGCCGCGCCAGGTAGCCGGTGACGAAGATTCCGAAGCTTTGCAGCAGGCGCAGCCATTCGGGCATCTCGGGCGGGAAGAACAGCTGGCTGAGGGTCAGCGCAAAGAATACGAAGATGATGAAATCGTAGATTTCCAGCGCGCCGCCCAACGCCGCCAGTCCCAGGGTCCGGTGGTCGCCGCGGCTGAACCGGGGCGGGCGAGCGGTATCGATGGCAGTCATGGCAGGGTCCGCAAATCGGCAAAGGGCAAGAGGATAGCAAATAGCTGCCCCCTTGCCCTGCCCGCTGCGGCTTTAGCGGTTGAACATGGTGTTGACGAAATTGGCCTTCGGCCGTGGCCGCACCGTGGCAGCCGGCATGGCGCCCGGCAGCGGCAGCTTGCCGACCAGCAGCGGCGTATCGATGATCGCCATGAACGCCTCCAGTGCCTCGTTGTCGGGCACCTGGGGCAGGCTCAGGCTGACGGCCTGGCGCTCGGTCTGCGGCACCAAGGGCACTTGCAACTGGGTAGAGTGATAAAGAAGGGCGTGCTGGATCTGCGTGCTGACGCGACAGAAGCGCGCCAGGTCGACCCCGACATGGCTGGCCAGCTCGATATTGCCCAACAGCAGGTGGAAAGGCTGCAAGGCACTCAGCACCAGGCGCTGCAGCTCCTCGAAGCTGTCCACTGGCGCTATCCGGTAGTAGCCCAGGCCGTTGAGCAGCCGCTCCAGTTGCAGGCGCTGGCAGGGGTGTGCGTCGGCGATGAGGATGCGCAGGGTCTTGTTGGCCATGGCGGGACCTGGGCAGTTGGGTAATGGGTAGGCTCCATGACCATACTGCGCCAGTAACGGCTGCTGCCAAGGCTACGCCTGGCAGGGGTCTTATTTGATAGAAGTCTGGAAAACCGTGGAAATCAAGTGATCGACTGACGGAATTTTCATCTGCATTCAACCCGGCGATCAGGATTCCCACTCGCGCATGCGCACCCGGCAGTGCTTCATGGCATTGACGATGTGCTTCTCCACCAGGCTGCGGGAAATACCCAGGTGCTCGGCAATCTGCTGGTGTGACAGGCCTTCGAGCTTGCGCAGCAGGAAGCAGTCGCGGCAGACCTTGCTCAGCTCATCCAGCGCGCGCTGCATCATTGCCAGGCGCTGGTCGAGCTGCATGTCGTGGGTCGGCGCCGGGGTATGCCAGCGCTCGTCGCTGTCCAGCACCTCCAGCGGCTCGGCCTGGCGTACCTGATGCCGCCGGTGGCGGTCGACCACCAGGTTGAGCGCGGTGCGGTAAAGGAAGGCACGCGGGTGCTCGATGCGCTCGGCGTCGGTGCGTTCCAGCACCCGCAGGTAGGCATCGTGCGCCACGTCTTCGGCGGCCTGACGATTGCCCAGGCGCGCGGAAAGGAAGCCCACCAGTTCGCGATAGTAATGTTCCACGACGTTACCTGAGATCGTCCTGCCAGCCTATGCCAGAAAGCCCTTTCAGGCAGCAACGCGGGACCGAGTGATGTCAGCGTGCGATCTTACAAATTATAATTATTCTCAGCAACAAGGTGCATGGAGCAACACCGCCACCACCCCAAGTGTATGCGCCCGTCTGTGGGAGCGGCCTTGTGTCGCGAAAGGGCCGCAAAGCGGCCCCGGCAATCTGCAGTGATGCGAAGATCCTGGGGGCGCTTCGCACCCCTTTCGCGACACAAGGCCGCTCCTACACAGACCGCGCCAAACTCACTGCGCTAAATCCCCTTCTGCCGCTTTCGTCTATCTGGCACCCCCTCGGCTGGATGTCTGCATGAGACCTTTAACCAACACCCGTCGCCGGCTCCTGCTCAGCAGCCTGGGCCTGCTCGGCCTGGGCTGCCTGCTGGCCTGGAAGGCCCTGCCCTACGGCGCACAGCCGCTCAGCACGGTTGCCGTGACCCGCGCCGACATCGAAAGCAGCGTCACCGCACTGGGCACCCTGCAACCAAGGCGCTACGTGGACGTCGGTGCCCAGGCGTCGGGGCAGATCCACACCCTGCATGTGGAGGTCGGCGACACGGTGCGCAAAGGCCAGCTGCTGGTCGAGATCGACCCTTCGACCCAGCAGGCCCGGCTGGATGCCGGCCGCTACTCGATCGACAACCTCAAGGCCCAGCTGGCAGAACAACGCGCACAGTTCCAACTGGCCCGGCAGCAGCTCAAACGCCAACGGGACCTGGCCGCCGCCGGTGCCACCCGCGACGAGGACGTGCAAACGGCCGCCGCACAGCTGAAGGTCACCCAGGCGCGCATCGACATGTTCCAGGCGCAGATCCGCCAGGCCCAGGCCAGCCTGCGCAGCGACGAGGCCGAGCTGGGCTACACGCGCATCTACGCGCCGATGGACGGCACGGTAGTGGCGGTGGATGCCCGTGAGGGGCAAACCCTCAATGCCCAACAGCAAACCCCGTTGATCCTGCGCATCGCCAAGCTCTCGCCGATGACCGTGTGGGCCCAGGTGTCGGAGGCCGACATCGGCAAGGTCACCCCGGGCATGACCGCCTACTTCACCACCCTGGCCGGCGGCAAGCGCCGCTGGACCAGCACCGTGCGGCAAGTGCTGCCGATCCCGCCCAAGCCCCTGGAGCAGGCCAGTCAGGGTGGCGGCAGCCCGGCCAGCGTCAGCAATGGCAGTGCCGGCAGCCAGGTGGTGCAGTACAGCGTGCTGCTGGATGTCGACAACCCGGACGGCGCACTGATGGCCGAGATGACCACGCAGGTGTTCTTTGTCGCAGGCAAAGCCAGCCAGGTGCTGACCGTGCCACTGGCCGCGCTGGACGACGGCGATGGCCTGCGCCTGGCGCATGTGCTGACCCGCGACGGCAAGGTGGAACAGCGCCAGGTACGCACCGGCCTCAGCGACCGCCTGCGCGTGCAGGTGCTGGACGGCCTCAACGAAGGCGAACGCCTGGTGATCGGCGCCCCTGGCGTCAGCGGAGGTTGAATGAGCACACCCCTGATCGAGCTGGTCGACATCCGTAAATCCTACGGCGGCGTCGAAACGCCCAAGGTCGATATCCTCCATGGCATCAGCCTGCGCATCCATCCCGGCGAGTTCGTCGCCATCGTCGGCGCCTCCGGCTCCGGCAAGTCGACCTTGATGAATATCCTCGGCTGCCTCGACCGCCCCACTTCCGGCAGCTACCGCTTCGCCGGCAAGGATGTGGCCGAACTGGGCAGCGACGAACTGGCCTGGCTGCGCCGCGAGGCGTTCGGCTTCGTGTTCCAGGGCTACCACCTGATCCCCTCGGGCTCGGCCCAGGAAAACGTCGAAATGCCGGCCATCTATGCCGGCCTTGCCGCCAGCGAACGCCACGCCCGTGCCAGCGCCCTGCTCGGCCGCCTGGGCCTGGCCAGCCGCACCGGCAACCGCCCGCACCAGTTGTCTGGCGGCCAGCAACAACGGGTGTCGATTGCCCGGGCGTTGATGAATGGCGGCCATATCATCCTCGCCGACGAACCCACCGGCGCCCTCGACAGCCACAGCGGTACCGAAGTGATGGCGTTGCTCGACGAGCTGGCCAGCCAGGGCCACGTGATCATCCTGATCACCCATGACCGCAACGTCGCGGCGCGGGCGCAGCGCGTGATCGAAATTCGCGACGGCCTGATCATCAGCGATTCGGCCGCCGAAAAGCCCACGGTCGACAACGGCCGCGGGCTGCAGGCCGACCAGCTGCGCCAGCGCCTGGACCGTGGCGCGACCTTGCACGGGGCGTGGAAAGGCGAATTGCTCGAAGCCCTGCAGGCGGCTTGGCGGGTGATGTGGGTCAACCGCTTCCGCACCGCCCTGACCCTGCTGGGCATCGTCATCGGCGTGGCCTCGGTGGTGGTGATGCTGGCAGTGGGCGAAGGCAGCAAGCGCCAGGTCATGGCGCAGATGGCAGCCTTCGGCTCGAACATCCTCTACCTGAACGGCAAGCCGGCGAGCCTGGGCGAGCAGGCCGGCACCATCACCCTCGACGATGTCGCTGCCATCGGCCAACTGCCGCAGGTCAAGCACGTGATGCCGGTGATTGGCGAAAAGATGATGGTGCGCCACGGCAACAACAGCCAGCGGTTCTATGTGGGTGGCAACAACACCGGGTTCCCCGAGATTTTCAACTGGCCGGCGGTGCAAGGCAGCTTCTACACCGAGGCCGATGAAGCCAACGCTGCCGCGGTGGCGGTGATCGGCCAGAAAGTGCGGGAAAAGATGCTCGACCCTGGGCGCGACCCGCTGGGGCAGTACCTGCTGATCGGCAATGTGCCGTTCCAGGTGGTCGGCATCCTGGCCGGCAAGGGCGCCAGCTCTGGCGACCAGGACAGCGACGGGCGCATCGTGGTGCCCTACTCCGCCGCAGCCATCCGCCTGTTCGGCCAGCGCGACCCAGACTACATCGCCGTTGCCGCCCTGGACTCCACGCGGGTCAACGAGGCCGAAGCGGCCATCGACAAGCTGCTGCGCCAGCGCCACAACGGCCGCCAGGACTTCGAGCTGACCAATGACGCGGCGCTGATCCAGGCCGAGGCGCGCACGCAGAACAGCCTGTCGCTGATGCTGGGGGCGATCGCCGCGATCTCGCTGCTGGTGGGCGGCATCGGCGTGATGAACATCATGTTGATGACGGTGCGCGAGCGCACCCGTGAAATCGGCATCCGCATGGCCACTGGTGCGCGCCAGCGCGACATCCTGCGGCAATTCCTCAGCGAGGCGGTAATGCTGTCGATGGTCGGCGGCCTGGCCGGCATCGTCCTGGCCCTGGCCATCGGTGGCGGCCTGATGCTGGCCGAAGTGGCGGTGGCCTTTGCCCTGCCCGCCATGCTCGGCGCCTTCGCCTGCGCCGTCGTCACCGGCATCGTGTTCGGCTTCATGCCAGCGCGCAAGGCCGCCCGCCTCGACCCGGTCAAAGCCCTTACCAGCGAATAACCCATGACTCTGCCTAGCCGCATCAGCCTGTTGACCTTATGCGTATGCCTCGCCGCCTGCAGCACGCCGCCAACACCCGCCAGCGGCATCGCCGCGCCATCCGCCTGGCAAGGCGAGGCCGCATCACCCTCGGTACAACTGCCAACGACACAGTGGTGGCAAGCCTTCGCCAGCAGCGAGCTCGACCGCCTGGTACAGCACGCCCTGCACAATGCCCATGACCTGGCTGCCGCCACGGCGCGGGTACGCCAGGCCCAGGCCCGCGCGGTCATTGCCGGCGCGCCGCTGTTGCCGGAGTTGAAGCTGGGCCTGGACGGCAGCCGCCAACGCCTGCTGCACGGTGACGGCTATGACCAGCTGGATGTCAGCCGCAGCGAGCCCACCAGCACCTCGTTCGACATGCAGCTCAGCGCCAGCTACGAAATCGACTTCTGGGGCGGCCTGCGGGCGACCCGTGACAGCGCCCTGCGCAGCCTGGATGCCAGCCGCTTCGACCGCCAGACCGTGGCGCTGACCCTGGTCAGCGCGGTGGCCGACAGTTACCTGCAGGGCCTGACTTTGCAGGAACAGTTGCGCATTGCCCGCCTCAACCTGCGCAATGCCCAGGACGTGCTGGGCCTGGTCGAGGCACGCCAGCGCAGCGGGTCCGCCACGCGCCTGGAACTGGCCCAGCAGCGCAGCCTGGTGGCCGCGCAGCAACGCCAGCTGCCGTTACTGGAACAGAAGTGGCAAGACAGCCGGGTCACCTTGGCTACCCTGCTCGGCGACCCGGTGCAGTCGCTACCCACCAGCCAGGACGCGATCAACACCCTGCAATGGCCCGCCATTGGCAGCGGTGTGCCCAGCGAGCTGCTCACCCGCCGCCCGGACATTGCCGCGGCAGAAGCACGGCTGGCCGCCGCCAGCGCCAACGTGCAGGTCGCCCGCGCCGCCATGCTGCCCAAGCTCACCCTCGGGGCCAGCCTGGGGGCTGGCGCCAATACCTTTGCCCATTTGTTCGACAGCTCCTACTACACCCTCACCAGCGGCCTGGTCGCGCCCATCTTCAACAACGGCCGGCTGCGTGCCGCGCGTGAACTGGCCGAGGCTGAACAGATGGAGTTGCTGGAGACCTACCGAAGCAGCATCCTGGCCGCTTTTGCCGATGTCGAGAAAGCGCTCAATGCGATCCAGGGCGTGGACCGCCAGCGGCAGTGGCAGGATGAAGAGGTGGAGCAGGCGCGGCTGGCGTTCGACCTGGCGCAGCAGCGTTATGGCGCGGGAGCGGAGACGCTGTTGAGCGTGCTGGAGACCCAGCGCACCTTGTATGTGGCGCAGGACCAGCAGGCACAACTGCGCCTGGCCCGGTTGCAGGGTAGCGTGGCGTTGTACAAGGCATTGGGGGGTGGGTGGCAGGTCGGGCAGTAAATCGCGTTGCCTTCCGGGGCTGCTGCGCAGCCCATCGCGACGCAAGGCCGCTCCCACAGGTTCAAGCCATGCGCCGTCATGTGGGAGCGGCCTTGTGTCGCGAAAGGGGCGCAGAGCGCCCCCAATCAACGCGAGCGCTGCGCCACCTTCAGGTTGCGCGCATACCACGGCCGCTGCGGTACCTTGGGCCGCAGTTTGTCGAGCAGGTCTTCATCGCTGTAGATGATGCGCAACGCCAGCTTCATGGTCTCCGGGTCCATCTCTACACTGCGCCCGGGCCGCAAACCCGGCACCGTCGAGCAGCCATGGGTATCCGGCCCCAGCCACGGGTCGGCCACCTCCACCCAGCGCCCTGGCGCAAACCATGGCACGCCATTGACTTCCAGGCGCCGTACCTCGCCCGGGTGCAGCCGCTCGTGAGCGTGGAACCAGTCCTCGATGCGGTCGTCGATCCAGCCATGAAAGTGCCAGAACACCGGGTTCACATGGGATGAAAACGGGTCACCGAGAAAATCGTTCTGTTCGGCGAACCAGCGTTCGGCAAAATCATCCGGCGTGCGCGCCGTCGGCACCGGCATGCCGTTGGAGGGGTCGCGCGGCACCGATGCCCAGCGCATGTGCAGCCAGTCGTGCAGGCCCAGCTCCACTTCCGAACCGAACTGGCCCAGGGTCAAGGTGCTCAGGTACTCCGGGTCGGTGTAGCGTGACTCCCAGACCAGGAAGTTGCCATGGAAGGTATCCGGCGTCTTGATGTCGCGCACCCACTGGGTGTATTCCGCATCACCGCTGGTCAGCCAGGTGGGCGGCAGGGCATTGCCGTCATGGTTGTCGAAGTAGCGGGCGAATCCGGCCCGGTCGCGCTCCAGTTCCGGCTGCGGCAGCGGGAAGCGCGTCCATGACGGCAAGTCCTGCAAGGCACGCGCCCTGCCAAGCATGTGCCGGTGCATGAAGAAAAAGTCTTCGCCCGAGCCGTTGCGGTCCTTGTGCCGGCCGCGCGCGTCACGCTCGCGATCACGTGGCCCGGGCTGCCAGCCCAGGCCACGCAGGGCGCCCTGCTTGTCCTTGCCCAGTTTGTGCCATTTGTCCCGTGACGAGTGCCACAGCTGGTGGAACAGGCGATGCTCCGGGGCGGTCAGCCAGGCCAGCAGTTGCGGGTTCAGCGGGATACGCTCGCGCGCCTCGGGGAAGGTGCGCTTCAAGGCCAGGAACTGGTTGTCCTCCACGGGCAATGTCAGCGCGCGGTCCAGCCGTGCAATGCGCCCGTTGAGGGTGGCCGGCCCGGCGTTGCCGAACCGGCCCCAGACCTCGTCGAGCACGATATGGCATTCATAGCGGGCCTGGGCCGAAAACAGGCGCCAGCGCAGGGTACCCGGCTTGTCCGCCAACAGGTCGCCTACCACGCGGTAGCGCGGTTCCTCCTGCCCTCGCAGGCGCTCGGGGGTATCCAGGTAGCCGCGCAGGGCGCGCCCGCTGGTTGCCACATCCAGGAACAGCTCCAGTTCACCCGTGGGCAGGCCGTCCAGGCCCGCATCCTTGCCCTGCAGGGTCCAGCGCCAGATGCCGCGCAGGGTATCGCCCAACTGCTGCAGGCGGGTATCGGCCAACTCGACGACGGCCTCGCCAGGGGTTTCCGGGAATTCCTCGGCGGCACGCTGGCGCTGCACATACAGCGCCCCCAGCGCACCGGGCACCACCACACCCGTCAATGCCACACCGGCGATGAAACCGCGTCGGGAAATCGTCATTGCATACCTGTGCATTCATTGCGGCCATGGAGCACGGCCCGTCCAAGGCTAGAACGTTGCACGGCAGGCGAAATTTAGCGGCTTGCCACCCCCGCCCCTGAGGGCAACTCGGTCAATGTAGGAGCGGCCTTGTGTCGCGAAAGGGCCGCAAGGCGGCCCCGGCAATTTTGCAGAGGTGCGAAGATCCTGGGGGCGCTGCGCACCCCTATCGCGACACAAGGCCGCTCCTACAGGGCCCTGCGCCAGCGACCTGATAGCGGCTAAATTTCTCGGGTGCGAGCTCGTTCACTGCAGGTAGCGGCGGCCTCTGTGCCCATCCCTCGACGGTGAACCTACTGAGACCAAGATGACGACTCCACGCTGGAAGAAAGCCCTGTTTATCAGCCTGGCCGCGGCGGTTGCCGCTGGCGCCGGGTTTGCCGCCTGGCATTACTTCGCCACACCCGCCGGCTATTCCAGGGAGGTGACCCGCCAGGCCAACGACCTGCAGGAACGCATCATCTCGTTCGACAGCCATGTCACCCTGCCGCTGACCTTCGGCACTGAAGGCAGCGAGGCCGACAAGGATGGCAATGGCCGCTTCGACCTGGCCAAGGCCGCACGCGGGCGTTTGTCTGGCGCGGCCCTGACCATCTTCGCCTGGCCAGAGTCCTGGACCGGTGACGGTGGCCCGCACCGCCCTACCCCAGGCTTCGTCGAAGCCGCCCGCCACACCCAGGAGGTGCGCTACAACGCCATCACCGCCATGGTCCGCGACTTCCCGCAGCAGGTGGGTATTGCCTATACCCCGCAAGACATGCGGCGCCTGCACGGCGAAGGCAAGTTCGCGGTGTTCCTCAGCATGCTCAACGCCTATGCGCTGGGCGATGACGTCGACCAGCTCGACCGCTGGGCCGCGCGCGGCGTGCGCATGTTCGGCTTCAGCTACGTGGGCAACAACAGTTGGGCCGACTCTTCGCGCCCGCTGCCGTTCTTCAATGACACCGCCGATGCCCTGGACGGCCTGTCGCCGGTCGGCAAGCGCGCCGTGCAGCGGCTGAACGACCTGGGCGTGATCATCGATGTGTCGCAAATGTCCAGCAAGGCGCTGGCCCAGGCCGTTGCCCTCAGCCGCGCGCCGGTGGTGGCCTCGCACTCGGCGCCGCGGGCGATGGTCGACATCAAGCGCAACCTCTCCGACAAGGAGCTGCAGCTGATCAAGGACAGCGGCGGCGTGGTCCAGCTGGTGGCCTTCTCCACCTACCTCAAGCCCTTGAGCAGCAAGACCCAGGACAAACTCAACGCCCTGCGCGCCCGCTACGACCTGCCGCCACTGGCCAACCTCGACTACGCACTGATGCCAGGTGACCCGGTGATCGCCGGCTGGCCCGAGCAGAAGGTCGGCCAGTACGCCAACGCGCTGTACGGCATTCTCGAGGAGGAACCGCCAGCCACGCTCAAGGACTATGGCGACGCCATCGACTACACCGTGCGCAAGGTGGGCATCGACCATGTCGGCCTGAGTTCGGACTTCAACGAAGGCGGCGGCATCGACGGTTGGCAGAACGCCAGTGAAGCACGCAACGTCACCGCCGAACTGATCAGCCGCGGCTACTCCGAAGCGGATATCGCCAAGCTCTGGGGCGGCAACTTCCTGCGGGTGTGGGAGCAGGTGCAGCGCGCCGCGCAACCTGTCGCCACCTCATCCCCCTGACCCTTGCGAGCCATTTGATGAACGATCGTCGCACCTTTCTCAAACAGGCCGGCCTGCTTGCGGCCGCCCTGCCCCTCACAGGCCCACTGCTGCCTGCCGCCCAAGCGGCGTCTGCGCAGCCTGCCACCGCCAGCGACTGGGCCGGGTTTCGCAACCTGTTCGAGCTGGACCCGGCCTACGCGCACTTTGCCAACTTCCTGATCACCTCGCACCCACGGCCCGTGCGCGAAGCCATCGAGGCGCTGCGTGCCCGCTTCGACCGCCACCCGGCCCGCATGGTCGACTGGGACAGCCAGTCGGAATGGAAGCACGAAGCCGCCGTGCGTGAATGGGCAGCCCGCTACCTCGAAGTGACGCCCCGGCAAATCGCCCTGACCGGCAGCACCACCGAAGGCCTGGGGCTGATCTATGGCGGGCTGAAGATTGCCCCGGGGCAGGAAATTCTCACCACCGTGCACGAGCATTCGGCCGCCCGCCATACCATGGGCTTTCGCAACAAGCGCGATGGCACACCGGTGCACCGGTTGCGCCTGTTCGACGACCCCGCCAAGGTCAACAGCGACCAGGTACTGGCCACCATCGCGGCGGCCATCGGGCCGAAAACACGGGTACTGGGCATGACCTGGGTGCACTCGGGCAGTGGCGTGAAACTGCCCGTGGGCGAGATCGGCGCGCTGGTGCGCGAGGTCAATCGCCAGCGTGACGAGCAGGACCAGATCATCTACGTGATCGACGGTGTGCATGGCTTCGGCGTCGAAGACATGCGCTTTGCCGATCTCAACTGCGACTACTTCATCGCCGGCACGCACAAGTGGATGTTCGGGCCGCGGGGTACCGGGATCATCTGCGCGGCGTCCACCGAACTGAAGCAGCTGAACCCGAGCATTGCCACGTTTTCCGAGAACGAGGACTTTGCCACGGTGATGACACCCGGGGGTTACCACGCATTCGAGCACCGCTGGGCATTGGGCAAGGCGTTCGAGCTGCACCTGCAATTGGGCAAGGCGGCGGTGCAGGCGCGGATTCATGGGCTTAATGGCTATATCAGGCAGCGGCTTGAGGCGCTGCCGGGGGTCGAGCTGGTGACACCGCGCAGCACGCAGTATTCGGCGGGGTTCACCTTCTTCCGGGTCGCGGGGCAGGATGCTGATGAGGTGGCCCGGTATCTCAACAGCCAGCGCATCGTGGTCGATGCGGTTTCGCGGGATGTCGGGCCGGTGGTGCGGACGGCGCCTGGGCTGTTGAATACCGAGGCGGAGATCGAGCGATTGGTCGATGTGTTGAAGCAGCACCTTCGCGGGTGAGGCCCTGGGGCCGCTGTGCGGCCCATCGCGACACAAGGCCGCTCCTACAGGTACAGCGCCAAGTTCGAATAGACGCGGTCTACTGTAGGAGCGGCCTTGTGTCGCGAAAGGGGCGCGCAGCGCCCCCGGCAATCTCGGCCCATCACCGGCCAATGACCCGCTTCAACCACTCCCCGACATCCCGGTAAATCCCCTCCACCTGCCCCACGATCCCCGACATGCGCAAGAAGTCATGGGTCAACCCCTCCACCCGGGCAAAGGTCACCGCCGTCCCACCCGCCACCAGCCAGTCACGATAGGCCATGCCCTCATCATGCAACGGGTCATACTCGGCCACAAACAGGCAAGCCGGCGCCAATGGCTCGCACAGCGTCGACAGCAACGGCGACACCCGCCAGTCCAGGCGCTGCTCGCACTGCGGCGCATAGTGCTGGTAGAACCACTCCAGGGTAGGCGTCTCCAGCAGGTAACCCTCGGCATGCTGGCGATGGGACTCACGCCAGCAGGAGATATCGGTCACCGGGTAGAACAGCAACTGTGCCAGCGGCTTGAACGCCAGCGCCTCGGGCTGCTCCACCGCCGTAATGGCCAGCACCGCCGCCAGGCTGGCGCCCACACTGTCCCCTGCCAGCACCACCCGGCGGTTGTCCAGGCCCAGCGACGCCGCCTGCTCAGCCAGCCAGTTGGCGGCGTCCAGCACATCGTGCAGGGCTTTCGGGAACTGCTGCTCCGGTGCCAGCCGGTAGTCCGCCGCCAGCACCGCGAACTCGCCCAGGGCCGCCAGGCGACGGCACACCGAGTCATGCGAATCGAGGCTGCCGACCACATAGCCGCCGCCATGCAGGTACAGGATCACTGGCTGCAAGGCAGCACCAGCATCCCCCTGGCGGTACAGGCGAGCAGCCAGGCGGGCACCGTCGCGCGCGGTAATCTGCAACTCGCTGGCCGTGACGTTGCCGGGCGGGCTCGGGTCGAGTACCTGCGAGCTGCCTTCGAACTCGGCACGGGCCTGGGCCACGTCCATCGCGTGCATGGGCAGGCTCCTGCCCGTCAGCCGGCCAAATTCGACCAGTTCCAGAAATGCCGCCAGATCAGGGTGCAGTGCCATGTGGGTTCCTTGGGTGAACAATGTGACTCGAGCCTCCCTACGGGACGTAGCAGCACACCGAAAAATTACCCGCCCACACGGCTAAATCGTTGGTGCAGGCACTCGTTATCCCAGCACAACGAAAGACCGCCAGAGGCATACCGTGGACCTTCAGAGCATCCTCAGCAAACTGTTCGCCAACGCCCATGCCGTCGGCATCGAAGGCGTTTTCCAGTTCGTCTTCGGCCAGGACCGGGCCTTCTGGTCGGAGGTGCGTGACAGCAGCCGCACCGGTGCCGGCCGGCACAGCGCCCCGGACGTCACCATCGAGGTGGCCGAGCGTGACTTCCTCGGCATCATGGGCGGCACCGCCAACGTTGAAGAACTGTTCGCCAGCGCCCGCCTGAAGATCAGCGGCAACATGGGCCTGGCCACCCTGCTGCCGCAGATCATCAGCAACGCCCGGCGCGGCGCACCGGCGACCAAGGTGTCGATGAACCAACGCTACCCGACACCGGCACGCCTCAGCGAACGGGTGTCGGCCGCGCAACCGGTGCTGCGCGAGGTGGCACGCATTGCCCGCGCCGACATGTCGCTGGCGCGCTTCCAGGGCGAATACCTGGCGCACGGGACGCCGGTGGTCATCAGCGATGCCCTGCAGGACTGGCCGCTGTTCACCATGGGCCGCGAAGCTTCGCTGGAGCATTTCGCCGAACTGCAGGGCATCACCCGGCACGGCGACTACGTGAAGAAGACCTTCTCCACCGACCGCGACTTCCGTTCCACTTCCATGGCCGACTTCATCGCCTCGCTGGACACCCCTGCCAAACCCGGCGAAACCCCGGCCTACATGGGCAACAACATCGTGCCGGAAAAGCTGTTGACGCTGATTCGCTACCCGCAGTACTTCGCCCGCGAGAAGTTCATTGCGCCGCGCATCTGGATCGGCCCCAAGGGCACACTGACGCCACTGCACCGCGACGACACCGACAACCTGTTCGCACAGGTATGGGGGCAGAAGTCGTTCATCCTTGCCGCGCCGCACCATCGCCCGGCCCTGGGTACCTGGTCGACCAGCCCCAAGGGCGGCCTGGACGGCTGCGACTTCAACCCCGACGCCCCGGATTACCAGCGCTTCCCGGCGGCGCGCGAGGTGCCGTTCCTGCGCGTGGTGCTGCAGGCCGGTGACCTGTTGTTCCTGCCCGAAGGGTGGTTCCACCAGGTGGAGTCTGTGACCACCTCGCTGTCGGTGAACTTCTGGGTGAATTCCGGGCGCGGCTGGTAGCCGGGATTACCAGGGGGGGGGCGCTTTGCGCCCCTATCGCCGGCAAGCCAGCTCCCACAGGGACTGCGCCGACCGGAAGGCTTGCGCTGTACCTGTGGGAGCCGGCTTGCCGGCGATAGGGCCGCGCAGCGGCCCCGGCAATCGATCAGACCGCCGCGATCAACGCCTCGGCAAAGCGCTGCGCGACCTCATCGATCTGCTCGCCACTGATGATCAACGGCGGCAGGAAGCGCACCACCGCCCCATGCCGCCCACCGAGTTCCAGAATCAGCCCGCGCCTGAGGCACTCACGCTGCACCTTCGCCGCCAATTCACGGTTGGCCGCCGGATGCCCAAGCGCATCCCGCTGGCCTTGCGGATCCACCAGCTCCACCCCAAGCATCAGGCCACGCCCGCGAATATCACCCAACTGCGGATAATCCCGCTGCAACTGCTGCAGGTGCTGGCGCAGGCGCTGGCCCATGGCCTCGGCATGCTCTGCCAGGCGATGCTCGACCAGGTAATCGATCACCGCCGAACCCGCCGCCATGGCCATCTGGTTACCACGGAAAGTGCCGGCGTGGGCGCCCGGTTTCCAGGTGTCCAGCCAGTCGCGGTACACCACCACCGCCAGCGGCAGGCTGCCGCCAATGGCCTTGGACAGGGTGACCACGTCCGGGATGATGCCGGCATGCTCGAAGGCGAACATGCGCCCGGTACGGGCGAAACCGCTCTGGATCTCATCGACGATCAACGCCACGCCGGCCTGCTCGGTGATACGGCGTACCCCCTTGAGCCACTCGATATCGGCCGGAATCACCCCGCCCTCGCCCTGCACCACCTCGAGGATCACCGCCGCCGGCAGCGGCACGCCGCTTTCCGGGTCGAGCAGCAGGGTTTCCAGGTAATGCAGGTTGGCCCTGACCCCGGCTTCGCCGCCCAAACCGAACGGGCAACGGTAGTCGTAGGGGTACGGCATGAACTGCACACCGTTGCCGAGCAAGGCACCCAGCGGCTGCTTCGGGCCATGGCTGCCCATCAGGCTCAGCGCACCCTGGCTCATGCCATGGTAGGCGCCATGGAAGGCAAGGACGGTGCTGCGGCCGGTGGCGCTGCGCACCAGTTTCAGCGCTGCTTCCACTGCATCGGTACCGGTCGGGCCGCAGAACTGGACCTTGGCCTCACGGCGCAACGCCTCGGGCAGCACACCGAACAGGTCCTGGACGAAGCGGTCCTTGACCGGCGTGGTCAGGTCCAGGGTGTGCAACGGCAGCTCATCGGCCAGTACCCGCTGGATCGCCTCGACCACCACCGGGTGGTTGTGGCCCAGCGCCAGGGTGCCGGCGCCGGCCAGGCAGTCGATGAACTGGCGGCCTTCGACATCCTCCACATGGATACCACGGGCGCGCTTGAGCGCCAGCGGGATGCGCCGCGGGTAGCTGCGGGCGTTGGACTCCTGTTGTTGCTGGCGTTGCAGCAAGGGGGAATCGGTGAACTCGTACAAGGCACGCGGCGCGCTGGCCGGCGGGACCTGGGCAAGGCAGGAAGCGGTGGACATGGGTCAATCCTCGCAAGCAAGCGAAAGTGCGGGTGTTCGTCGCTTGGAGAACGCTTGAGTGCGGGGAGGATTTAGCGGTTGTTACTGTATTTTACTCTGCCTGTGCCGGCCCTTTCGCGGGCTTGCCCGCTCCCACAGGGATCGCATGCATCTCAGACCCTGTGCAGTACCTGTGGGAGCGGGCAAGCCCGCGAAAGGGCCGGCACAGACAGCGAAGATCAGCTGGCCGAGCGCGCCGGCACTTGCAACAACACCCGCAACCCATCACTGCGGCTGTCGAACTTCAGGCTACCGGCACAACGCTGCACGATCGCCTGCACGATCGCCAGCCCCAGCCCGCATCCACCACTCTGCCCGTTACGCCAGAAGCGCTCGGTCAGGTGTTCCAGGTCCGCCTCGGCAATCCCCGGCCCATGGTCCCGCACCATGAAGCCCACCTGGCCGTCAGCCATCTGCACCTCAAGCTCCACCGCCTCGTCGCCGCCATGGCGCAAGGCGTTGTCCAGCAGGTTGCGCAGCGCTGCCACCGCCAACGGCGCAGGCATGCCCAGGTAGATCTGCGTAGCGGCTTCAGGCAAGCGCAGCACGATGCGCCGGTTGTCACCGCCGCCGGCATCCTGCACCGCCTGCCGGGCCACCTGCTCGGCGCTGCACTGCACGCCATCCTCGAACGACAGGCTGCCCTCCACCCGCGCCAGCATCAACAACTGCTCCAGCGTGCGGTGCATGCGGTCGGCGCCCTGCTCAGCATGTTCCAGCGCCTGCTCACGCACGGCGCCATCGGTCATCCGCGCTACCTGCAGGTGGGTCTTGATCGCCGTCAGCGGGCTGCGCAGTTCATGCGCGGCATCGTCGGTCAGGCGCCGCTCACGCTCGATGGTCTGGGCAATACGCAGGAACAGCTGGTTCTGGGTTTCCAGCAACGGTTGCAGTTCGCTGGGCATGCCCGCCACCTGCAGCGGCTCGACGCTGTCCGCGCGCCGGCGGCGCAGGGCATCGCGCATGCGATTGAGCGGCTCCAGGCCCTTGCCCAGGCCGATCCACAACAACCCCAGGCTGCCAAGCAGGGCCATCAGCACTGGCGCCGAGGCTGCCAGCAGGATCGACTGGTTCAGCGCCTCGCGCTCCATGTGCCGGTCGGCGGTGGTGATACGCACATCGCCATGGTTGTAGGTGAAGGTGCGCCACAGCGCGTCGTCGATGGTCTGGTCACGGAAACCGCTGCGTTCATCGTCCATGACGCCATCGTGCTTGTGGTTGCTGGCGAGAATCTCGCCACGCAGCGAGCTGACCTGGCAGGCCATGCCGTCCGGCACGCTGAACTGGTCGGCGGAAAAGTGCGCCTCCCCGCCCTTGGCGGTCAGCGGCTGCGGCAGCTGGTCGATCAGCCCGGCGACCATGCGCGCCGAAGCCACCAGGCGCTGGTCGAGGGAGAACATCATCTGCTGGCGCAGGTCACGCAGCATCCACGCGGCGGCCAGCGCCCAGATGATCACGAAGGCGCTGCCCAGGATCAGGCTCAGGCGTACCCGCAGGCTCATGATGCGGCCTCCTCCGGCGCCTGCGCCGGGCCCAGCCGGTAGCCCAGGCCGCGCACGGTCTCGACGATGCCGTTGCCCAGCTTGCGCCGCAGATGGTGGATATGCACGTTCAGGGCATTGCTCTCGACTTCGTCGCTGAAGCCGTACACGCAGTCTTTGAGCTGCTCGCCGGACAGCACCCGCCCGGGGTTCTGCAGCAGCGCCTGGAGCAATGCCTGTTCACGCCGGGACAGGTCGACCGGCTGGCCGGCCAGGGTTGCCTCGCAGCTGCTCGGGTCGTAGCGCAGCGGGCCGTGTTCGATCACATTCACCGCCCGCCCGGCCACCCGTCGCAGCAGGGTGTGCAGGCGAGCAGCCAGCTCGCGCAGGTCGAACGGCTTGAGCAGGTAATCGTCGGCGCCGGCCTGCAGGCCATCGACCCGGTCGGTGACCGCATCACGGGCAGTGAGTACCAGCACTGGCAGCGTCTCGCCTTTCTCGCGCAGGCGGCGCAACAGCTTCAGGCCGTCTTCGTCGGGCAGGCCAAGGTCGAGGATCATCACGTCGAACTGCGCGGCCTGCAGCATCGCCCGTGCATCGGCGGCGTTGCCCACACGGTCCACGGTCAGGCCCTGGGCGGTAAGGCCGGCGCAGATGCCGGCGGCGATCAGGTCGTCGTCCTCACAGAGCAGAACGTGCATGGCGGGGCTCCCGGAATGGTGTGGCTGGCATTGCACCTTGGGCAGATTAAGGGGGGATTATGGACCTTTTGTGGGGTGGAGGGGTGTTCACCTTGCCCCTTGCAGCGCCTGTGAGATCGAGCGCCGCCCGCGCGGCGCTTCGCAGCACAAGGCTGCTCCTACATCTGTTTCGGGCC
>NZ_JBIGLU010000074.1:0-4944 GCF_043658375.1 Pseudomonas sp. PsB
ATTATTGGTATCACCTAAAACTATACTAAGTATACTAGATTAGGGGTGTAACCTAGCTCCACCCTCCCCTTAGAAATCAAGGTGTTGACATCTATAGGTGTACTATCTGTACCATCCGCACCTTTTTGGGTGGGTGCATTGGATGGCGGTGGTTCAGGTGGTAGCGAAGGTGGTGGTTGACGGAACGGGAGTCCAGAGCGAGATCCCTGTCTTGATCACTGAGCATGGTGTGGTGTCCTCGCTGATTGACTACCTCCTGGCCAACCATCATCTGAGCCCTAGCTGGCAGCGTGCGGTTACCCAGGCCACAAAGCTGCTACTGGAGTACATGGAGGCCAACCAGCACCATTTCTCCGACCCTCGCTCTCTCTTCCAGGCCTTTGCCTCACGTCTCTATACGGGAACAATCGGAGATGATGGGCTAGATCCATCTGGCTTAGGGTGGGTGCCAGCCAGTCGTAACTCATCAGACCGTCATATCTCAGTCCTCAAGGGCTTCACAGACTATCTGGCTGATCTGTACGACGCTCCGGCCATGAACCCCCTGATGACCGCCAGTACCTATGATCAGCGGCTTAATTACGCTGCCTGGCACCGCCGCAACAGCAATGATTTCCTAGGGCACATCAAAAGCAAAGCGCTCTCGAAGAACGTCGATCAGGCGCGGAATATTCGAGGCCGGCGCGCACTCAGCAAGGCTGATGATGACGCCATCGCGTTCCCTGAGAAGCTTTTCCAAGCGATGTACATGGAGGGCTTCGGTGGCGCTCCTGATCCTAGGTGCGCAGTGCGAGATCAACTGATACTGATCATGATGCACGGCGCGGGCTTACGAGAGAGCGACGCACAGCACCTGTGGGTAGTGGATGTCGAAGATCACCCTTTGATCCAGGGTGGCGCCATGGTTCGTGTTTATCATCCCGAGGAAGGCAAGGCTCCGGACAACTGGAGAGGCCGCAAGGGCACCACGACTCGCGCAGCGTACTTGAGGGAGAAGTATGCCCTAACGGCTAGAAACCTTCGCCAAGGCACGAAGCGTGTTGGGTGGAAAACGAGACTGGTCGACCACGCGGACAACTACATCCAACTGCACTGGTTTCCTACACGCTTCAGCGTGCTATTCATGATGCTTTGGAAGGTTCATATCCGATACTTGGCGACTGTAGAGCGGCACCATCCTTACGCCTTCGTTTCTTACGAAGATTCCGTCGCAGGCCAGCCATACACCCTTCAAGCACTGAACGGCAATTACAAGCGAGCCTTGGCGCGTATTGGGCAAACCGTATCGAAGCCTGAAGGCCGATCCACCCATGGCCATCGGCACGCTTTTGGGCGGCGCCTGAGGAAGGCTGAGGTTCCCCCGCAGATCATCCGCAAGGCTATGCACCACACCTCCCTGGAGTCGCAGAAAAGATATACCGCACCAGGTATCGCGGACGTTTCCTCTGCGCTTACAGCCGCTGGGGAAAGGCTCGACGAACTGACCGACAGCGGCCAGATCGTTTCGCCCTTCAACGATTGGGACGAAGCGCTACCAGAGACTCTGGAAGCATTCGAATCGCCACAAACAAGGTACAGAGTTAAGAAATTTTGACTAAGACAACACGACGCGGCTCGCGAGACGGTCGCTCTTCGGACACGAACTTCACTTGGATTGTGCAGGCGCGAGGCGAAGCCTGGGAGCGCTGGCGTCAACTCCTATCCGGTTGGATTGCAACGCAGTCCGGCTCGATTGGCGTGAAGATCAACGCGATGAATTGGTTCATGACCAATTACCTGCCGACGGTGCCCGGCGGATCTAGTCCAGACGTGTTCTTTCAGGTCGCGGAGAAGGGTTTGCTGCCAGAGTTGAGGCCGCTCTTGGAGTCATCCATGAACGCTGCGACTGCCGTAAAAAACCAGAACTGGATCGTGGATCTGATCGACTGGATCATCATCCACAGCTACAGCGAGCCAAATGACCATGGTGTCCCTATGGCCCTGGTCAAGAATCCGTTCGCCAAGGGCAAGGAAAAGACGGTAATCACCGAGACCGTGCACAATCCCTTGCCCTACGCATATCTTCGGGAGCTTCGCGAAATTCTGTGCCCGCAGCCCAGGGGTACATTCCGCGATTGGGAGTGGGCTCAGCGACAGTCCGGTCAAGTGCGCTCTGATTTTGGAGATTGGTTCCCTGTCGAGCAGTCGGTCATCGACGAGGATGACCCGGATTGCGTATGGCGCTACAAAAATGATCGCTACGAAATCTGGTCGCCTGTTCGGTCGATGGCGCTTCACGTAAAGCTTCACTTGCCGCTTCGTACCTATCAGGTACGTTTCCTGGACTCTGGCGAGGCTGATACGTGGCGGTATGAGGGCGGCGACTGGGTTCTGAACAATCGCCATGGGTTCTCTCTAGGTCGCGAGGGGAACCCCTGGAAACGGGGAATCTTCTGCCGTATCCACGACCAGAACATCGGTGAAATCATGACCGGTCTCTACGTCAGCACAAACAAAACGGCAGACCAGAACAAGGAGTCTCGTGAGCGTGGCTACACGATTCCATGGCAGAACGAAGATGTCCTGTACTGGCTGGAGCGCCTGAGGAATTGGCAAGAGAAGTACAACCCTATTAACGGCCCAACCTCCTGTACTGATCTGATAGAGAAGCACTTCGGTAGCGTCAAAACTGCCGAGCAAAAGAAAGACATGGGCTCGATCTGCTTCCTTTTCCGCGACCCCACGGCGCCTCCAGGAGAGCGTGACAAGCCCATGGGAGGCTACACACTGCCTAACCTGTGGTATCGATTGCTCTCCACGTTAGAAGACCGGGTTGCCGCGCGTGGCCAGACGCTTTCTGACGGCTCTAGGTTGCGATTTGTACAGCCTCCCGACCCCAAACTGAACGCGCTGCCAATCAAAACGGATTTCCCACTCCACAGCCTCCGTGTTTCGCTTCTGACATGCTATGCCATGGAGGGGCGCGTCCCGATCCAAGTGCTATCCAAGCTGATTGCAGGTCACTCTAGGATCATCATGACGCTGCATTACACGAAGCCGACCCCGGCTATGGTGTCCCAGGTAATGGACGTTGCAAGCGGACGCATCAGCGCTACGCAGGATGAAAACCTGAAGATCTTCCTTCGGGACGCTGACATGCGTCAGATCCACTCTAAAACGGCATTCATTGATGGCAGCGCAATCGAGATTGCGTTGGCGAATCGCAACGCAATTGGCTGGGAGCAGCGTCACATAGGTCTGTGCCTTGTAGGTGGAAACAGCGCTCGATCTGACGAGATGAGCAACATTGGCGGATGCTGGAATGGTGGGGAGGTCATAACTCGGGGCAATAAAGGGCCCGTCTATGGCCCAGTCCCGCATGGCCTAGAGAACTGCCCCCGTTGCCGCTGGTTCATCACCGATGCACGTTATCTACCAGCGCTTGTCGCCCACCTCAACATGCTTAGTTATCGAGCCTCTCAGGTTTCGTCGCTTGCCGTTGAGATCGAGCAAGAGCGCGATGATCTGCTAGACGAGATGTACTTTGCTGAGCAGGAAAACCGCCCATTCTTGCTACAAGCAGAGCTGCAACAGGCTCAAAGACGCTACGAGAAGCAGATCAAAGAGGCTGACGAGTACGCGAAAGACCTGGTCTCCTGCTTCCAGCTCATCAGCAAGATTGTCTCAATCGAAGAGGGTCGTGACACAGGTGATTCGGCCACGAAATTGGTAGCCGTGGGATCTCTGGAGGACATTCATCAGCCCATCTCATTCATTGAGACCAGTAGTGAGCTGTGGCAGATCTCCCAGCTGTGCGAAAACGCTGAAATCTATGCTGATTTGACGGATGAGCTGAGGGCCACACCTGCCATCGAGAAGCGCTCTCGCGCTTTGAATCACCTTCTGATGCGGGGCGGCTACGCACCTATTTTGATGGGAATGGATGATCGCCTCCAGCTCATTGCCGGGAATGCGATGATGAGGTCTATGGCTTTGACGCTGTCTCCCAATGACCGAATGGAGGGATTCCGTGAGGTTTCTAGCCTGCTTGAGGCAGGAGAGGGCCTACAGCTTCTACCAGCCGCTATGGAGCCGCTGGAGCGCCTCACAAAGCAACCAGTAGCAAAGCTATCCGAGCTGATCACAACCACCTCAAAACAAGTCCGGGAGGCCATCCGTGATCGATCCCCAGCTCATCTTTGAAGAATTGGTAAGCCAGGCCACCAAACAGCAAGCCAAGTCCCTGACGGTGCTGCATGGCGTCCTGGAGGCACATCAGAAAACGAAGAGTCGCAACTTCTCGATTGCCACGATTGCCAAGCTATCCGTTGCGGCTGGCGGGCCATCTGCCTCAACGATCCGCAACAGCGGAGGGTTTCGTTTCCGTCAGCTGATTGAGGCCTGGGCTGCAAGTGTGGGCACGGATAGGAGAATGCCTACGAAGTCCAAGGAACAGGGCATACCAAGCGACAACGAGCTGCTTCAACGTATTGACGATCCAGCTCTGCGTGCGGTGTTTACACAGGTTATGGCCGAGCGCCGTCGCTACTTGGCTGAACTCAACCTTCTGAAATCCCAGAAGGACATCGTTGTCGACCGCCGCCCAAATGTGGTCGAGATACCTCAAGAGAGGGAGTCAGTTCAGCTTTTGCCCTCATTGACAGGGGTTCTAAGTGACATGGAGATCACAGCCCTCAGAGCGGCGGTATCGGACGATTTCTTCGATAGGCAAGGCTGGATGGTGACCAGGGCGGGCCAGGTGAAAGGGGATTCAGGTGAGATCTACAAGCATGGGTACGTGCCTGCAATTCGGAAAATTCTGAAAGAAATCGAATGATCTGACGCAGCTGTGTGGGAATGGCTTGTAGTACATCAACATAGTACATATACTAGCCATCCCTCGCGGCTGTAGCCCCCATGGTTACTGGCCCATGATCATCTTAGTACAGTATGTGATCCTATCTG
>NZ_JBIGLU010000075.1:0-3996 GCF_043658375.1 Pseudomonas sp. PsB
GTGAGGTTCGCGTTTAACACGGAGAACCGGTCGAAAAAGCTCTCCGTACATGATTTTTCGGTCACTTTTCGTCCAATAACGCTGTAGGTGCCTGGAAAATTGCAACTTGCCGCGGCTGCACGACAAGTTGATCGGAGCATCCCTAAAGGACCGCGATGGACAGATTCGCTCGCTGGAGGAAAAACATCAGCACGCCCGTGATGCCCTGGAGCACTATCGCCAGGCTGCCAAGGAGCAGCGTGAGCAGGAGCAGCGCCGGCACGAGTCTCAGGTGCAACAGCTGCAACTGGAGCTGCGGCAGTTACAGCAGACCCTGATCGTCAAACAGGATGAGCTGACCCAGCTCAACCGCGACAATGCACGGCTGCTCGCCGAGGCGCGGCAGTTACAGAAGGATCAACATGCGCAGCAGCAGCTTCTCACCCAGAAGGCTCAGGCCTTAGAGGTCGCTCAGCGCTCGCTGACCGGAATGGAGCGTACGAATGATGCCTTGGAACAACGCAGTAACACTTTGCAGGCCGAAGTAGCCCGGCTTGGTGAAAGGGCCGAGGTTCAGGCACAAAAAGCGCAGACCTTACAGGAGCGTTTGTCCGAAGCTCTCTTGCAACTGAAGCTGATTGAGCATTCACCGCTTGCCAACGGCGGTGCGGATAGCCATGAACCGTTACCGGGGCCAGAAGCAGACACGCCTTAACTTGGGCGGGCGTCAACTGAGCAACGCCGCCGACGGACTGGATTTGTCAGGGTCGCATCGTCGTGAATGAGATGCTACGAACCGGTCTTTGGCCGGCATACTCAACCTTCGGCCCAAAAATCATCCTTGCGCACCAAACCGAACTCATCCTGATTGGTGTCAAGATCATCATCAAACATGGTGTTAACCATTCGCTCCCGACGTAGCATGGCCAGCGTTCGGAAAAAGCAGGGCTCGCAGAGGTGAACCTCATAACGCTCACCATCATGCTTGGAACCATAGCCCCAACACGCTTGAAGAACGCCAAACTGCTGGCCATAGCCCTCAATACTTGTGCTTTGGCAACAAGCGTCACAGGTAACGTCTGAAGTCGTTTCCGTTGGCTGCATTGCAACGTGCCGCATGATCCTCACCTCCGAGGAGAGAAAGTTTACAGCTGCCATCGAGCCCACATTCGAGACCGAAAATGGAAGATGTCGCGAAGGCCGCCTCGAACCATCACTGGGGAGAAGGATATCTTGAGATTAATTGGGGGTGGGCGAACATGCGCAAGCATGTGAGAGCAACACAAAGCCTAGAAATCAAACATTTATGGTTTGAATGTCTTAATTTCTCCGTTATCTCGTCATGCTTCCATAAAAATCCCCATCATGGAAAAGGCCTGATAAATCAATCAGGTAGGAGAGATGTGAGTGAATTTTCCCCTTATCTCGGCATGGCCCCGTGCCTGGCTGATCCGTCGTTTCATCGAGTGCGATCCATGAACCCCACCTTCTAAAAGATAGGGCCTCAGCTTACCGTGGTATCTCTGGCGAGCAGTTCCATGGCAGCAATGCTTCGTAGTCTGAGACCGACGACGCATACGGCAGGCGCTCAAGTACGTGGCGTAGCCACGTATAGGGCTCCTGGCCGTTGACCTTGGCGGTCTCGACCAAGCTGTATAATACGCTTTGCGGCGTCACCTGGGCGTACGTCTTGTCCAGCCAGCTTTTCAGCTGACCGAGGATCGGTAAGCTTCTTTCCTGGCGACCGATGAACCGCAGTTCGTCGCTGACCTCCTTGAGGTCGCGCTCGATGTCATACAGCTTATTGATCATCGTCAGCGCCACATCGGCTCGTCCGGTCTTACCCTTGGGCTGCACCTTTTGTGCTTCGACGAACTTGCGGCGCGCGTGAACCATGCATGCCAGTCGCTCGATACCGGGCTGCAACGCCAAAGCGTTGTAACCCGCATAATCGTCGGTCATCACATAGCCGCGATAGCCTTGCAGCAGACGCAATGGTACTTCCTGCGCACGGCTGGTGGTGTAGTCGAACAGCACAACTTGTCGATCAGGCGGGCCACTGGCTTGCACCCACTTCCATGCATGCGCTCGATTTTGACGCCTTGGATCTTCCAGGAGCGACCTGTGGAGGGCACGTCCTGTACGCGTAACCAAGGCATGTAGCCGACTCCGGCGCCTGCTCCAAATCCATTTGCGATGTGCCGTTCAATGTCCTGCTTCGATGAAAACCTACGACCGCGCAACCCCACCTCCTCAGCCCAACCGGACCGCTTCACCTCACTCGCAAAAATAGTCATAGGAAAAAACCGACCTACTAAGCGGCCCGTCGATGGAATTCCAACACTACTCCCGCTGACAAGTGAAGCGGCTGATCCGGACAAACGGCTTGGCCCATAAACGGAAAACCCCCGTAAATACGGGGGTTTGCGCGTCGTGTCAAACTATAATTGCTTGTGTCAAACTTTAACCTTTTGTGTCAATCTATAATCCGTGCAACCACCTCATGAGGAGCTCAAAGTCAAATACCAGACGGGATGGATGGTTTCCGTGACCAAGAAACCCGTAGCAACTGAGATGCTCCGTGAGGCATTTCGCACCGTGATGATGACCGGTGACCGTGAACCTGCAGGGCTCTACGACATAGAAGACCTGCTCTGGTTTAGGTCGGTGGTCCGGGGCCTGCCCTTCCCGCCTCAAGAACTGTTCGGCTCTGCTCTGGAGCCAGGGAAATGGCCGCCTTTTCTGAACGGAAGCCTGGCCATCAATGGCGCGACCGCGGATCGACTGGAATCCTTGCTGGAGCGCAGCATGGAGCGAAAGGGTTTGGTGCTTTTTCCGGAAAGCGAGGATGCGCTCTGTGATTCGCTGAACCTGCTCGGTGGGGGTGGTGATGAACGCTGCTGTGCTGAGCTGGTCGGTGGACCGTATCACGGATCGTTTCGCGTCTTCGCCCTGGACGATGATGTCTGGCTGAACCTCTTGGCCATACCCCGGGGATCGCCGGTAGACACGCCAGGCCTGGCTGAGTGCCTGCATCAGACGCTCGGCGAAATCGATGTTGGAGCCCCGGGCCTGGCCGCCATCAATTTCTGGTTAGAGAACCTCATCCAGGGGCACTCATGGAACCAGAGCCTGCTCCTTCTGGGTATGGTTGAGAGCATGCTGGCGACTATCGCCGCATGGCGCGAAGCTGATCGGCCGGCGGATCACAGGTAGCTCAAAGATCGAGGTCGACTTACTGGGTGAGCGCGATCGGGAAGGTATACTCCCACGTCTCAGCACGTCGAGGTCGACCAGGTGTACCTACGCCAACTGTTCTTGAAATTCACTCTGTTCTTCAGCCTCATCATGCTAGGGCATCTGCTCATCCCAAAGGAGGTGGCAGAAACCCTGGTAGATGGTGCCTGGCGTTACATCCTGTGTTTTGCCGGGGGAGCATGCGGACTCTGAGATAGGATGAGTGTCCGAGCTGCAGAGCAGCGGCTCGACATGTCCAAAGGAGCCCGCGTGAATCTTCTCTCCCACTACTGCCGGCATTTCACCGGCGCCTTCAAGTTCAGGAACCGACAGGGTCGGACTTTCTTCTGGCTCTGCCTGCTTGCCGACGTATTCCTGGTATCAGTTTTGGTCGCTTTGAGCCCCTTCGGGTTGCTCGGCAGACTTCTGATCCTCCTCGCGCTTCTGGTCATCGCCGGCAATGCCATTCAGCGTCTGAAAGACGCCGGCGTCTCCCCTTGGATGCTTCTGCTGTGGTTCATCCCCTTCGTTGGCCTGGTAATCCTGGCCATCCTGCTCCTGCTCCCCGGCCGTAAGCCGGTCGACCTGCCAGTCGCACCGCCCTCCTCGCCAAGTGAGCGCTAAGCTGGCCGCATTGAGGCCAACTTATAACAACATAGCCGTCGGCGCTCCCTTTTCCTTCCGCGCCGGCGCACCTCTGCAAGGGGGGCTCGCAGAATTCGGAAAAAATCGTACGCTAAGGTTTTCCGGGCATCCGTAGGGGCCGAAACTTCCCGTCTT
>NZ_JBIGLU010000091.1:0-947 GCF_043658375.1 Pseudomonas sp. PsB
AGATAATCCGATGAGATGCCGGTCTGTCTCACTCTCATGCAAAGGTAAGATCAACCATTTAATCCGCTTACCCAAAATTGATATTGGCGCATAAGCTGTTGCAGCATGCTTGTCCTTCTCCCGCACCGGATTCCCAGACGACGCGTGCGGCCTCCGGATTCTGATGTTCCTTCTCGACACTGCCGTTCGCCGCCAGCGAGCAGGCGAGGTGGCAGCGGCAAACCACGCACCGAGCTATGATGCGCGCGGCGTGCCGCACCATGCGTGGAATCGCGAGCGCATCGATCGCGCACATGGCATGGACACTCTTGCCGGCGAAATGAACGTGGATTTCAGTCTGGCGAGCGCTGAAGGGATAGCAGCCGATGCCTTGCTCGCCGATGACGATGGCATCCATCGCGCACAGCGCGTCGAGCACCGCCTGCGACCCAATCCCCGCTGCGGGCGGTGCTGCTTCGCGTATCCAATGACCGAGAATCCTGGCATAGGTCGACTGCAGCGTGGGATGCGCGTCTTCGATCCGTGCCTGCAACGGAAACTCGTCCGCCAGCTTCTGCTGCGCACGCGTCACCGCCGCTTTGAGTTCCAGTCGCGATTCGGTCGATATATTCATATTCATGGTTCCTCGACTTAGAAAAGAGCAATGGCAAACGTATTCCAAATGGCTTAAGCTTATTTCCGTAGTCATGTACGGAGTCAAACGATATGGAAAACAATTTGGAGAATCTGACTATCGGCGTATTCGCCAAGGCGGCCGGGGTCAATGTGGAAACCATCCGGTTCTACCAACGCAAGGGCTTGCTGCCTGAGCCGGAGAAGCCCTATGGCGGCATCCGCCGTTACGGTGACGCCGATGTGGCGCGCGTGCGGTTCGTGAAATCAGCCCAGCGGCTGGGCTTCAGCCTGGATGAGATCGCCGAGCTGCTGCGGCTGGAGGATGGCACCCA
>NZ_JBIGLU010000076.1:0-3613 GCF_043658375.1 Pseudomonas sp. PsB
GATGGTGGGCAAACAACTGCTCTGCATCATCTAAAGCAAAAAAGACCGTTTCCATCATGCGGTCGTGCAGTTCAGCGGTAACCTGCTGCCATTGTTCATTGGTCGGCGTACCGGCTTCTATATAGTAAGCAACGCCGCGCTCAAGGCGGTTTACCTGTTGTAGCCCGCAGTTATGGGCAATATCGGTCGCTTTCGAAGACCAGGGAGAGATGGTGCCAGGACGCGGGGTCACCAGCAGGAGTTTGCCTTGCGGGGCGTGGCTGGCGAGTGCCGGACCATATTTCAGCAGGCGTTCAAGTTGTGCGTGCTCATCATCGTTTAACGGCGCATTGAGGTCAGCAAAATGGACATACTCGGCGTAAATATTGTGAACCGGGAGCCTGGCAGCCTGAAAACGTGCCAGCAGTTTGTTGATTCGGAATGCCGACAGTGCAGGCGAACCACGCAGAATTTCCATCATAAGTCTCTCGTCTTCTAAGCTTTCGGTGTACCCAAGGGGGGGAAACGGGCGTCATTATAAAGAATCTGATGCGCTGACGAAACCGTTTGCGTGGAAATAAAATCACCATCGTGAATTAGCAACGCGTGCCGCCAATGGATGTAATAAGTTGCCATCTGGCGCAGGTTTACGCAAAATGCCGCTCATTTATGAGTAAACCTTTCACTATTATTACGTTTTTTCAAGCTGGGACGCGCACGACACAGAGAATTAACTAATTGAAAAAATTAAAGATTAATTATCTGTTCATCGGCATTCTGGCACTGCTGCTCGCGGTCGCTCTCTGGCCATCCATTCCCTGGTTTGGTAAAGCCGACAACCGTATCGCCGCCATTCAAGCGCGGGGAGAGTTGCGTGTGAGCACCATTCATACTCCCCTGACTTATAACGAAATCAACGGGAAACCTTTTGGCCTGGATTACGAACTGGCGAAACAGTTTGCCGATTACCTCGGCGTAAAACTGAAAGTGACCGTGCGGCAGAATATCAGCCAGCTGTTTGACGACCTTGATAATGGTAACGCCGACCTGCTGGCGGCAGGACTTGTCTATAACAGTGAGCGGGTAAAAAATTATCAGCCTGGCCCTACCTATTATTCCGTGTCACAACAACTGGTTTATAAAGTGGGTCAGTATCGCCCACGTACGCTGGGCAACCTGACGGCGGAGCAACTCACCGTTGCACCGGGTCATGTGGTGGTTAACGATCTCCAGACCCTGAAAGAAACAAAATTCCCGGAATTAAGCTGGAAGGTAGACGACAAAAAAGGCTCTGCGGAATTAATGGAAGATGTCATCGAAGGAAAACTCGATTACACCATTGCTGATTCTGTCGCCATCAGCCTGTTTCAGCGCGTTCACCCGGAGCTCGCCGTAGCGCTCGATATCACCGATGAACAACCGGTGACTTGGTTTAGCCCGTTAGATGGCGATAATACCCTTTCCGCCGCCCTGCTCGACTTCTTCAACGAAATGAATGAAGACGGTACGCTGGCACGCATTGAAGAGAAATACCTGGGGCATGGCGATGATTTTGATTACGTCGATACGCGCACATTTTTACGCGCCGTCGATGCGGTACTGCCGCAGTTAAAGCCCCTGTTTGAGAAATACGCCGAAGAAATTGACTGGCGTTTGCTGGCCGCTATTGCTTATCAGGAATCGCACTGGGATGCACAGGCCACTTCACCGACGGGTGTGCGCGGCATGATGATGTTAACCAAAAATACCGCGCAAAGCCTCGGCATTACGGATCGTACCGATGCCGAACAGAGCATCAGCGGTGGCGTGCGTTATTTGCATGATATGATGAGTAAAGTGCCGGAAAGTGTGCCGGAGAACGAGCGGATCTGGTTTGCCCTCGCTGCGTACAATATGGGCTATGCGCATATGCTGGATGCCCGCGCCCTGACGGCAAAAACCAAAGGGAATCCTGACAGTTGGGCTGACGTAAAACAGCGTCTGCCTTTACTTAGCCAGAAACCCTATTACAGCAAGCTGACTTACGGCTACGCTCGTGGACATGAAGCCTACGCTTATGTCGAAAATATTCGTAAGTATCAGATTAGCCTGGTGGGTTATCTGCAAGAGAAAGAGAAGCAGGCTACAGAAGCGGCGATGCAACTGGCGCAGGATTATCCGGCGGTATCGCCTACGGAGTTGGGCAAAGAGAGATTTCCTTTTCTCTCGTTTCTTTCCCAGTCGTCATCAAACTATTTGACCCATTCTCCGGTGATGCTGCCAACTTACTGATTTAGTGTATGATGGTGTTTTTGAGGTGCTCCAGTGGCTTCTGTTTCTATCAGCTGTCCCTCCTGTTCAGCTACTGACGGGGTGGTGCGTAACGGCAAAAGCACCGCCGGACATCAGCGCTATCTCTGCTCTCACTGCCGTAAAACATGGCAACTGCAGTTCACTTACACCGCTTCTCAACCCGGTACGCACCAGAAAATCATTGATATGGCCATGAATGGCGTTGGATGCCGGGCAACAGCCCGCATTATGGGCGTTGGCCTCAACACGATTTTACGTCACTTAAAAAACTCAGGCCGCAGTCGGTAACCTCGCGCATACAGCCGGGCAGTGACGTCATCGTCTGCGCGGAAATGGACGAACAGTGGGGCTATGTCGGGGCTAAATCGCGCCAGCGCTGGCTGTTTTACGCGTATGACAGGCTCCGGAAGACGGTTGTTGCGCACGTATTCGGTGAACGCACTATGGCGACGCTGGGGCGTCTTATGAGCCTGCTGTCACCCTTTGACGTGGTGATATGGATGACGGATGGCTGGCCGCTGTATGAATCCCGCCTGAAGGGAAAGCTGCACGTAATCAGCAAGCGATATACGCAGCGAATTGAGCGGCATAACCTGAATCTGAGGCAGCACCTGGCACGGCTGGGACGGAAGTCGCTGTCGTTCTCAAAATCGGTGGAGCTGCATGACAAAGTCATCGGGCATTATCTGAACATAAAACACTATCAATAAGTTGGAGTCATTACCAAACGTCGTTATCTTACCGGTAAAGAAGTTCAGGCCATGATGCAGGCGGTTTGTTACGGGGCAACGGGAGCCAGAGATTATTGTCTTATTCTGTTGGCATATCGGCATGGGATGCGTATTAGTGAACTGCTTGATCTGCATTATCAGGACCTTGACCTTAATGAAGGTAGAATAAATATTCGCCGACTGAAGAACGGATTTTCTACCGTTCACCCGTTACGTTTTGATGAGCGTGAAGCCGTGGAACGCTGGACCCAGGAACGTGCTAACTGGAAAGGCGCTGACCGGACTGACGCTATATTTATTTCTCGCCGCGGGAGTCGGCTTTCTCGCCAGCAGGCCTATCGCATTATTCGCGATGCCGGTATTGAAGCTGGAACCGTAACGCAGACTCATCCTCATATGTTAAGGCATGCTTGCGGTTATGAATTGGCGGAGCGTGGTGCAGATACTCGTTTAATTCAGGATTATCTCGGGCATCGAAATATTCGCCATACTGTGCGTTATACCGCCAGTAATGCTGCTCGTTTTGCCGGATTATGGGAAAGAAATAATCTCATAAACGAAAAATTAAAAAGAGAAGAGGTTTGATTTAACTTATTGATAATAAAGTTAAA